>JAAELC010000049.1 GCA_024227135.1 Gammaproteobacteria bacterium | reverse complement strand
GTTCACCGCCATCTGCCGGGGCGAACTCTCCACCTGGGCCGCCAGCCGGGTGCTGGTCCCGTTGGCGCGCGCCAACAACGACCAGGCACAGACGCTGCTCACCGCCCTGCAGCGCGATCCGCTCTCCACCCGCGAGCTGCACACCTGGTACCAACACTATCAGAAGGCTAACCACCGGAAACGGGAGCGTATGCTGGCCCAGCCCCGCCTGTTCTGTCAGGCCTTGCAGGCGCAGACCCAGGACCAGGCAGCCAGTGAGCTGCGCGCGGGACCGGAAGGGGTCTGGCTGGCGGAGTTGAAACGGCTGACTTCGCGTCTGCGCGGCCTGCACAAGCAGCTGCCGTTGGTCTTTACCGGCGTCCTGGAAACGGCGCCACTGGAGCAGGAAAGCCAAAAAAGTCAAAGGGGTCAGACTCGATTGAATCTTGATTCTCAGATGGATGGCTGTATTACATGCCTGAACTGCGGGGAATCAAAGTGCGGCTGAGCTTACTTCTAACCACTTACGATGAATTGATATGCATCATGGAAGGATATAGCGAGTGCAATAGAATGAGCGGCTTTCTTTTGACAACAGTGAGCATACAGCATGAACAAGACTCCGTTTGACCTGGATAACGATGCCGTCTATCAGGCGTGGCGTGAGCAAAAACTCGCCAATGTCCCACAAGAACTCGGTGAACTCGTGGTCGAGGTGGATGATCCACGCAAGCTGTCTGATGTCGAACATGATGCCCTGATGGAACGTTGCCGCAAGGCCAATATGGCGATCTATGTCAGTAAGCTCGGTGACATATCAGGAACCGATATACCGCGCGGTTTCGGCAGCCACTTCGGGCTGGAGCACATTGATCACAACCGTGGTGCGGAAGAGGATGCAGTTACCGCGCTTACAGTGCAGAACGATGCCCTGCATTCACCCTACATCCCCTATTCCAATCGTGCCATCCACTGGCACACCGACGGCTATTACAACCGTCTGGACCTGCAGGATCACGCCCTGTTGCTTCATTGCGTTCGCCCCGCCATGAGCGGTGGTGAGAACGCCCTGATGGATCACGAAATCGCATACCTGCTGATGCGTGATGCCAATCCGGAGTATGTGCACGCCCTGATACAGGAAGACGCCATGATGATTCCCAAGAATGTGGTTGACGGAGTGGAGTTGCGTCCCGATCGCATTGGGCCGGTTTTCATGGTGGCGGCAGATGGACATCTGCACATGCGCTACACCATGCGCAGAAGAAACGTGGTGTGGAAGGATGACCCACTGGTCAAGGAAGCAGTAAGCTGGTTGGAAAACCTGCTCAACGGAGATTCACCTTACATATATCGCGGCACCCTGCAATCGGGCTGGGGTTTGCTCAGCAACAATGTGCTGCACGACCGTACCGGTTTTGAAGATGATGCTGATTCAGTGAAGAAACGCCTGCTCTACAGAGCACGCTACTATGACCGAATTCAGGGCATGTAAATGCTTATTTCGAAATCAATGGCCAAATCAAGAATCAATGGGGTCAGACTCGAATGGCACATACTTACGCTTAAAAGCCCCGTCATTGCGAGCGAAGCGTGGCAATCTCCCTTGTCGTGCCGGGGTTCTGGAGATTGCTTCGTGCCTCGCAATGACGACTATTTGGCTTAAGTAAGTGCCATTCGGGTCAGACTCTGATTTAGTAGGCTTTGGGAGGGATTTGTCTGGCATAGTGAAAGGATTTATTGCCACTTCCGTTTCCAGCCCCGAGCCCACGTGCTCGGCATTCAATGAGGTGGCTCTTGGGGCGAGGATCATCCCGAACGTGTGAGGACTGAATACCTCAGTCCAGAATCCTTTACTGCTGCCGCAGAAGTGGTTAGAAGATGCAGCGTGGCCAATACAAAAAAAGATCTGGGTTTAAAAGAAATCGGCAAAAACTGAATGTCTCAAGTGGGTCGGCAACAGGCTATTGCAACGCACAAATTCAATGTCCGGTTACGAGCAATCAATCCTTCCAGAAATCCTTAAAACGATCCGGTGCCAACTCGGTGTATCTCACAGTATGCTGGATATTCTTGTGGCCCAGGTAGTGCTGGATCGCCCGGGTGTCGTGCCCCTGGTTTTCCAGATAGAAGCCGCAGGCATGACGCAGCATGTGGGGGTGGACGGGAAAATCGAATTCAGCCTCCCGACCTGCTCTGGCGATCAGCTTGCGTACCGCCGAATCCGTCATCGGCCCCTTCCGCTCGGTGACGAAGATATACCGGGTCTCCGGGTAGTCTCTTTGCAGACGGTGCAGTGCCCGGATCTCCTTGCCACCCAGCGGGTGGGTGCTGGGGGTGCCGTTTTTCCTTCTGTTGACATGGATCTGCCCACTACCGAGGTCTACCTGATCCCAGCGCAGGGCGACCAGTTCTGAGACTCTCAGGCCGTGGCGATACATGATAGGAATCAGAGTCCGGTAACGGTGGCCGTGCCGGCCAAGTTTGCTGGCGGCGGATAACATCTTGTCCACTTCATCCGGTGTCAGGTGTTCCCGGCTGCGGACATCGGTGTTCTATGGTCGCCGAGGTGGTGCCAGTTTTTGTGACTTTCCCGAAAACGATGGTTGGCGTAGTTTGACTACCGTGCTCATAGACTGCATTCCTCCTGCGGTCTAGTGTAGCATCTTTCCCATTAACGGATGTTGAACTTAACCGCTTCGCGGTAGCTTTATAAACCCCTGTAGCTCCTCCTCACCCC
>JAAELC010000048.1 GCA_024227135.1 Gammaproteobacteria bacterium | reverse complement strand
TTCCCCAAAAAGAGCAAGGATTTTTATCCGCTGGTGTCCAGATTTACGGACGACACCGTGCTGACCGTTTCTGTGGCCAGCGCCATCCTAAACGGTACTGACTATGCTGAAACTATAAAAGAGTTCGCCCTGCGATATCCCCGAGCCGGGTATGGCGGTGCATTCCGTAAGTGGATACTGCAATGGGAAAACAAACCTTACAACAGTTGGGGCAACGGTTCGGCTATGCGGGTGTCCTCAGTTGGGTTTGCCTACGACACAGAAGCTGAGGTTTTGGAACATGCCAAACGGACAGCCGAAGTGTCCCACAACCATCCCGAGGGGATAAAGGGAGCCCAGGCTACTGCACTGGCAATCTTTATGTCCCGCCAGGGGGCTGCGAAGGAGGATATCCGGCAGGAAGTCACGGCCAGTTTCGATTATGATCTGGACCGGACCGTGGATGAGATCCGGCCGGGGTATCGCTTCGATGTTTCCTGCATGGGATCTGTCCCGGAGTCGATCATTTCTTTTCTGGATTCCGACTCATTTATGGATGCGATCAGGAACGCAATCTCATTAGGTGGCGATGCGGATACCATGGCCTGCATTGCCGGGGGGATTGCGCAGGCCTATTACAAAGAGATCCCCGAAAAGGTCGTTGAGGCTGTGCGGGAGAAACTGGACCCGGAATTAAGGAAGGTCGTGGATCAGTTTAATGAGACTTTTGGGTGTGAGTTCTGATTAGAGGCT
>JAAELC010000047.1 GCA_024227135.1 Gammaproteobacteria bacterium | reverse complement strand
TCCCGTCTGGCTTGCCTTGTTGCCCAGCTTCCGCGTTGTGACAAGGGTTACATAGAACGGCTATGCGCCCCTTATCACGCCTTGAATCTGGACAGCAATTCGGCGCCATTTTGGGACAAATCATATTTTCCGAGGCCCTTAATTTACTTCGAGCGGTTGTACCAGCTTGTGGAAGTTTGCGGGGGAAATGTACTGAAACACCTCTTTCCCATCGGGATTCACGGCAATGTCCAGACCACGGTCCGGATAGAGCCAGTGGGTAACCCCTGAAGCTTCCCCGATACGCCGCTGAGGCTCTCCGAATCGATTGGCGATGAGCTCCGGCTCCAGGTTACTCCCGGGAATATAAGTGATATGGGCCACGGGTGCCTGACCAAGCGCTTCCACGTCAGGTTCCGCCAGTTTGACTTTCTTCGAACCGGTACCCAGCTGGCTGATTCTCAAACCTCTTTCATAGATCCGGGTTGCGGTCTGGTCGTCCACTGACAGCGTGAGTACCATCGAGGCGCGCAGGCCGCTGAGATAGAGCTTTTCAAAATAGGTCTCGAAGGCGAGTTCATTGTCCGGTGAAACGAACAGATTGGTTTTACCCTTCTGTTGAAAGATCTCCCGGGCGTCGGCGAGAGTACTCTTTTCCAGTGTCAGACCAAATATTGTCGGAAAGCCTTCGGGATCAATCTGTATCAACCAGGGTAATTTAGGGTGCTGGTCCACCGTACGGCCACCGGGTAGAAAAACAGCCAGTGCCAGTGCCAGCAGGGTGGCACCCAGGATACCCAGAAATATTTTTCGCTCCATGTGATCGATACCTGGAAGCAGATCTTAACGGTTGATAATTATCATCGCTGTAACGACGGGCAGATGCTATCTTAAACCAATAGTCATCAGAGGAAAATGGTTTATATTCAATGGGTAATACGCTTTGGTTTATAACGTTGCTGAGGGATCAACCGTGGTTTGGTTTTCTGATTGGCATGGTGTTTCTGGCGTTTATGTTTGGCTCAAAGAACCTGGTTGTGTACTTCTACTCCCGCAGCCAGGAACGGAAGAAAAAAGCAGCAGGTCTCGCCGGGCCATCCAGTGAAACGGGGGAGTCGACTTAAAGATTTCTGCTTTTCTACGTTGTTTCCACCCCTCTGCCCGTTGTTTTACCTGGTCAGATAAGGGGCAGAACAGGTTGACATCGTTACTTTAGCCTTTTGTTTTCAGGAGTGCCGATGGTCAAACCTGAAGCTGCCAGCTTCGACCAGCGCATCGCTTCCAAATAAGCCTGGTAAACTGTTTCGGCCTCCAGGTTCTTAAAGTGCATACCCGGCCAATAGTATCTCTCACACGACAGTGTGCACCGCAGGGCTTCCCCCAGCGAACCTTCGAGTTTCGACAAAGCCATGATGACATCCTCTGTCAGCGGCAGTTTGTCAACGACCCGGTGGATTGGATGATCCAGCAAGGCTTCCAGAATTGAAAACAGTCCCACCATAAAGTAGACGTCCTTATCCTGGCACCCGATTGAATCGGACAGCACCTCACACATTTTCGCCCGGGTCAGACCTGTCAGAATCAGTTCAGAAGACTCACTACTGAGCTCTGTCATTGCGATCAGGCAAGCCAGGTTCTTGAGTTTAGTCAGACCAAAATAAACAACGGTTTGTTGAATAGAGTCGAATTTCCTGACCAGGTTGAAATGTGCTGAATTGATGTATCGAAAAAGTTTATAGTTCAGCGATACGGTTTGTGAGACTAGATTTTCCACTTCCCCGAGATCGATGTTTGGATCCTGCAGGCGTGACATAAGCTGCAGCAGTGCAAAATGGTTGTCAGGGAGTTTTTCCCTTTTGATTACTTCCGGCCTGGAAAAGAAATAGCCCTGGAAGTACTCCAGATCCAACTTCTGTAAAGCTCTGTACTCCGCTTTGCTCTCTACTTTTTCCGCCAGAAGTTGGAGGTCATGTCTTTCCAGCGTCTTGATGGTGTTTCTGATTTCGCTGATTGAGCGTCCCATGACGTCAAGCTTGACGATGTCAGCCATTTCCAACAAGGGTTCCCATTCCGGCCCATAGATGAAATCATCCAATGCAATTTTAAAACCCTGGTCGACCAGGGAACGGACGCCGGCAATCAGATTCTTATCGACGGTGACATCTTCGACAATCTCAATGACGACCCGCTCAGGAGGAAGGACTTCGGCGATCCCATGGGTTAGCAGGTCGTAGGGAAAATTGATGAAAGCCAGATGGTTTCCAACCAGATCATCCAGTCCGATTTCCAGTAAAGCGTTGACGATGACATGAGCTGAAGCTGAGTTTCCGTCAATCTGTCCTGCGGCATTCACCGGACTGGAACGGAACAACAGTTCATAGGCATGCAGTTCCATACCAGCATTAAAAATGGGTTGGCGACCAATGAAGACAGCCGGCTTCTGTTCCGGGATTTTCTGGGCCTGCATCAATCATTCACCATTGAGAGTATGGACAACATACGAAGTCTTAGTTATTTTCGGCTATGAGTCGGATTTCTTTACGGCCGCCGGTGCTCCCGAACGAACTCTCCCCCCGCCCCAGAGGGGCCCCAGGCTTGTCAGAGGTTCCACGATATAAGGATATTTCGATGTATTGACGACTGCAAGTGTTTGAAATGAAGACCATCGACCGGGGCTTTCTATCTCAGTAAGACGAGGGTTCCCAGTTAAAAAGGGGTAACTCCCGGTGTCAGGGAATAGTCAGAACAGATTTGAAGGGAGTGCAGAATTTGTTGGTCTAACGATCCGAAGAGAATAATGAGCTGTGCAATCTGATCACGGGAGAGATTCGGGCATTTCTGCCTGTATAAGAGGGTTTCACGGTGGGTGAAATTTGTCGCTTTAGGTGTTAGATTGGAGCGTTAATTCCTGTGGCTGCAAACAGGGAAGTGGTGCCCGGAGCAATTGAATGAAATTCGACATAAGCGACGAAGAAAGCCATAAGGCCAAAATACCCCATGAGATTTTCCTGACCAATCTGGTTGGAAATCATATCTTGTGGTTTATTGCTTCCCTGGGTATCGCCAATTCCTATATACAACCACTTTTACTCGTACCGGTGCTGTCTGCAGCAACCCTTACTTATATTCTGTGGCGATCGCATCAGTCAAAGAATCGTGACAGCTGGTATGTGATGTGCCACTGGCAGATTTGTGCCAGGCGCAGCCGGATGTTCACTGTGATGCTGATGTTCATGGTAGTGGTGTCAGGGTTGGGATGGATCGGCTATTCACAGCTGGGCTTGATGAAAGAAGCTGCCTATGCTCTGGTAGGGGGATTGGGCATTCTGCCGGTTATGGTGACGGTTCTGGTGTTGATTCTTCTGGAGTCTGATATTCTTCATCAGGCTGCACTGCGCAAGCTGCCGAAGCGAATTGTCGATCAGTATTCGGGTCCGGATATGCCGGCTGTTGTGGAAGAGTCTGTCAGCACCTGACTTTTGCAGGGAACAACTGCTGCAGGTTCGAGCAGCCATATCACCGCGGAACCAGGTAAAGCGGTTTATCAATCCCCGGGAGGGGTGATCAAACCGGTTTCCGGTTCAGTTACCCAGAATCAATGCAGCGGCCACCGGTCTGCCTTCGGAAGCCAATACATTGTAGGTGCGGCAGGCAGCGGGGGTCGTCATGAATTCGAACCCTGTGCCGGCGTCGATCAGGGAACGGTAAAGCGCCGGTGAGGGAAACATCTGGCGTTGACCCGTGCCCAGGATGATTAAATCCACTCCATATTCTATAAGCAGCTCAAAATCCTCCGCCTGAAGCTGATCGGGGGACTGGGGACGCCATTCGGGTATGATCTTATCGGGCATGATGATCAGACTTCGAGTGTAGCGGGTTTCCCCTATAAGTAACTCCTTTTCACCATACCCATGTATGACATATCCGCTTGTTGAGTCTGCCGGTGAAAATTTCATCGGCCAACGATAGCAGTTGCGGTCATTCATGGCAAAATTGTTGGATTCACCTGCACTGCCGGTGAATAATCAGGAATTCTGATCAGTTGCTTCAATTATTACTTTTTGACACTCAACCTGGTTGTGGTTAATTTACCTGCTTTTCCCGCCAAACAGCCCGCACGAACGAGGTATCCCGTGTCTACGCCCGAAATGGAAGATTTCCGCAGAATCAAACGCCTGCCCCCCTACGTATTCAACATAGTGAACGACCTGAAAGCGGAAGCACGGGCCCGGGGTGAAGATATTATTGATTTTGGCATGGGAAATCCGGATCAACCGACGCCCCGGCACATTGTGGACAAACTGGTTGAGGTGGCTCAACGCAAGGACACCCATCGCTACTCCATGTCCCGGGGTATTCCCCGGCTGCGTCGTGCGATCAGTCACTGGTATAAACGACGATTCGATGTGGATGTGGACCCTGAGACCCAGGCGATAGTTACCATCGGTTCCAAAGAGGGGCTGGCTCATCTTGCGCTGGCATGCCTGGGGGCGGGGGACTCCGTGCTGGTCCCCAATCCCGCTTATCCGATTCACCCCTACGGTTTTGTCATAGCGGGGGCCGATATACGGCATGTGCCGCTGGTGCCGGGTGTGGATTTTTTTGCCAAGCTTGAAGAGGCTATAGTCGATTCCTGGCCAAGGCCGAGAATGCTGGTATTGAACTTTCCCGGTAACCCGACCGCCCAATGCGTGGATCTGGATTTTTTCCAGAAAGTGGTTGAAATCGCGAGAGAATATAACATCTGGGTGGTACACGATCTGGCTTATGCCGATATCGTGTTCGATGGTTACAAGGCACCATCAATTCTGCAGATAGAGGGAGCGGAGGACGTGGCGGTTGAGTTTTTCTCTCTTTCAAAGAGTTACAATATGCCCGGTTGGCGGGTAGGGTTCATGTGCGGTAATCAGGTGCTCGTGGCGGCATTGGCGCGTATTAAGTCTTACCTGGACTACGGTATGTTCACACCCATTCAGGTCGCATCCATTGCTGCGCTGGAAGGACCGCAGGATTGTGTGGAAGAGATTCGCAGCATGTATCAGCGTCGCCGGGATGTGCTCTGTGACGGACTGGAAGCCGCAGGATGGCCTGTAGAGAAGCCCAAGGCTACCATGTTTGTCTGGGCTCCGATCCCCGAGCAGTATCGTCATCTGGGATCCCTGGAGTTTAGTAAGAAACTG
>JAAELC010000046.1 GCA_024227135.1 Gammaproteobacteria bacterium | reverse complement strand
TCCGATGCTGAATTCAGTGAGCGTTTCCGCAGTCACATCGTGGGCCACTTTGCCCACTCAGAACCTGGTCGGGTATACTCCAGAGAATTAAAAACCAAGATCAAGTCCGCTTCGCAGAAGTTGATGCGTTTGGCTAAAAAGAGAAAAGAAACTTACTACTACGTATTCGATATGCCGTCGGAAGAGGCCGCACGTGTGGAAGCCCAAAACCACATTTCACAGCTTAAAGAGGATTTTCCCGCCATAGTATTCCTGACTTTGTCCCAGGATTCGTCATTGGAGCTGAAGGAGCAGGATTGTTTTAGTCCATTAACGGACATTTTTTCAACATTAAAGGATCATTGAACGTGAATTTCTTAGCTATTAAACCAGGCCACATCACTAATCTTGCCGGTAACGATGCAAGCCCTAGGGCGATCCATGTCTTCGACCGCGATACAATCGATGCAATCAACTCCGCGCTTGCCGCCCGTCGCCCATTACTGGTGCGGGGTGAACCGGGCATTGGCAAAAGTCAGTTGGCGCGAGCAGCCGCCAAGGCATGGGGCCGTGCCTTTGTCCAGTACGTGGTCGATGTTCGTACTGAATCCCGCGATTTATTATGGCACTTTGATGCGGTTAAACGTTTGGCCGATGCCCAGTTGAGCGGTTCATTGTATGATGATATTGAGCAGGCACGGGAAGCGCTTTTAGTGGAAAACTACCTTCACCCCCGTGCACTCTGGTGGGCGTTCAACTGGACGGAGGCGCAAGAGCAGGCAGAAAAGGCGGGTTGTCCTGAACCCGTAGACGACGACGGAGGAAACCCCGACAATGGTTGCCTGGTACTGATAGATGAAATCGACAAAGGCGAATCGGATGTCCCAAACGGTTTGCTCGAGGCGCTGGGTGCCGGTACTTTTACGCCCGAAGGGCGAGGTGTGCCGGTCATCGCTACCGGTGTTGCTCCACTGGTCATCATCACCACCAACGAAGAGCGAACCCTGCCTGATGCATTTATCCGGCGCTGCCTTGTATTAAACCTTTCGCTGCCGGCATTGCCGGACAAGAGAGAAAAGTTGCTCGACCTTCTGGAGGCCCGCGGTAAGGCTCATTTCACTAGCTCTAACAGCAAGGTGCGCAGGCGGGCAGCCGAACTGCTTGCCGATGACCGCCTTGAGGCTCAACA
Organism: Gammaproteobacteria bacterium; assembly: GCA_024227135.1. GTDB lineage: Bacteria > Pseudomonadota > Gammaproteobacteria > Chromatiales > Chromatiaceae > JAHEHQ01. The sequence goes on along the minus strand of JAAELC010000046.1, from coordinate 2,250 downwards.
GGCGCATCGGTCGCCGCTACCCGGCCAGGCGGAATATCTCGATATGCTGCGTGCCGTACAGGCATTGCACCCAGATAATGCGAAGAAGCAGATCAAGACTCTTGATGATGTGGCGGCTTTCACGGTACGCAAGCACACTGGCACCGAGGAATGATTGCTAAAGGTACTTGCGGTCGTGCGGATCTATTGCGTGCGATGGCCTGTTCCGATCCAGTCCTGCTGCCGGCGATGGCAGAGCTGCTTGGTTATGAGGTACTGGATGATGCCGGGAGTGCAAAAAGTGTTCAGGTAATCTCCCAGACCTCAACCAGTTTAAATGCCTCTACAGAGGGGACGAGTTCCTCTACCGGGGTACAGGATGTACAACAATTTCCGGTCCCTTTTTGGCGTCTGAATAGGTATCAGACGGTTTCAGAAACCCCACCTACAGAGCCATCATTGATAGCTGAGCCAGTGGAGTGGGAAAACGCGCCGAAGACTCTACCCATCCATCACTATCTTGCACCCTGGCGACAACTGCAACCCCGATTGCGTGTTGCTATTGCTGACCACCAACCCGGTGGCGGGCACGATTGGGAACGTATCATCCACAGGCTCGGACAAGGGCGTTTACTCAGGCGCCTGCCTCGATTGCACCGCAAAGGCTGGGGTAGAACTATACAGATTATTGAAGATCGTAGCACAAGGCTTGTACCCTATTGGAGGGATCAGGCCATGGTGCGGCGTGCTTTGCAGCGGTTGTTTCCCGATTACGCTCTAGATTATTTCTATCTGCAAGATGGCGATATCCTGCCGAGGCGGCCCCTGAGCGCTAAGGGTTCTCAGCGATATACCCTGCCTCTGCAAGGTAGTCTGGTATTGGTATTGGGTGATCTCGGAACATTGGCGAATGAAAGCAGAGCCATTCAACGTCTCTGGGCCGGGCTTGGGTGTCGTTTAGGTGAGGCCGGCTGCCGCGCCCTGGCGTTGCTTCCCACCACCCAGTCACAGGCCTCCGTTTCTTTGCGGCGCCATTATGAACTGATTTTCTGGGAGCGCCCACCCAGGGACAAGGTAGGCGCTGCTGAAGCGCTCAACCAACAGTCGGAACGGTTACTGCGACTGGTCTCACCAGCGTTACGTATTGAACCGGGACTCTTGCGTGCCGTGCGCCGTGCTGCTGGTCTCGATGCCGGGGCGGAGGCGCTGGTGTGGCAACACCCGGCGGTAGACAGCAACCATAGTGTGGCGGCCACCCTCGATCCCAGGGTGGCAAAAAATCTGAGGACGGACTTCGCAAAAGAGCCCCTCTCTGTGCAGCGCAGTGTGTTGCATTGTCTGCGCCACTGGCGTGCCCATCTGGCCAAAGATATTTGGTTCGAAGAAGTGGTAAGCCTTCATCCCCAGGCCCGCAAGGCCCTCCCCGATCCTGGAGAATTTGAACTTGCCTGTCGGTTTTACGATCAGTTCAGTCAACAGGGGCGAGGATTGCAAGGCGAACTACCCTCATTTGCACGAATTGCCTGGTTTGCTCGCTCTACCCGGCGCCTGCCCGATAGCACCTGGAGTGATCATCGAATAGGTCCGGCCCTGCAGCGACTGGAAGATCATCTCTACCGCGATAGTAATGACTATCACCCGGATCATTCGTTCGACCCTTCCTTTATCCCCCCCGGCAATGAATCGGTTCACCAAATAATACTTCACCAGCAAGGCGACAGCCTTTGTTTTCGCCATCAGGATGAAACGGGTGCCGACAACGGTAGCCTGATGGGAACACTGCAGAGTCGCAATGGTATGATTCAGGTCCAGCTAGCCACCCATGAACCGCTGGCGGAATGGATCTTCTGGCGTTCTGGTCGACAGCCGGGTTGGGTTGACCGTTGGGGTTTCGATGAGTATGGCGCCTGGGCTACTTTTTCACTCACACAAACTTCGGGGGAGCAGATAACTCAGCGTATGCGCTGGATTGGCACTGGAAAGTATCATATGGGCTCGCCTCTCGGTGAGGAGGGAAGATTCGATTCAGAGGGCCCCCAACACATAGTAACATTAACTCAAGGCTACTGGCTATTTGATACCCAGGTTACCCAGGCCCTGTGGCAGGCGGTGATGGGCGCCAACCCAAGCCGCTTCAAGAGTCCGGATCGACCAGTGGAGAGCGTGAGCTGGGAGGATTGTGAAGTCTTTCTCGATAAACTAAATCTCAGGTTTCCCGGCCTTGATCTGGAGCTACCCAGTGAGTCCCAGTGGGAGTATGCCTGCAGGGCG
>JAAELC010000045.1 GCA_024227135.1 Gammaproteobacteria bacterium | reverse complement strand
ATCTGATAGTCGAATTTACCGGCAGCGATGAGGGTTACAAGGAGATGATCAGCCGCAAGCTACCCAACGTCCGAGCTATCTCCTCCCGCACCGCCCAGCTTTTCTGGGAGCTCGCGCGGGTTTCAACCCTGCAGAAGAAAACAGACCAGGAACTGCACGAAACCCGGGCCATGTACAAGACCGCTCTCAACGATCTCATCCAGGAAGAAGTCCTTGTAATCAACTTTGACTATCGCATTACGGAGGTCAATCAGGCCTTGTTGAACAAGCTGGGCCTGAAGCGCGAGGATGTCATCGGGCGGTACTGCTACGAGATTACCCACCACCAGGACGTACCCTGCTCGGGTGAGCATCACCCCTGCCCGCTGGTCCAGACCCTGGATACCAAAAAACCTTTCCAGACGACCCACATTCACCTGGATAAAAACAAGAAGGAGATGCACTACTCCATCTCGACCTATCCCCTGGTCGAAGACAGCGACATTATCGGTGCCGTGGAAATATCCCGGGACATTACCGGGGATATCAACCTCCAGAAAGCCATGATGCAAAATGAGAAACTCGCCTCGGTGGGGCGTCTTTCCGCCGGGGTGGCCCACGAAATCAACAACCCGCTCACCACGATCCTGACCACCGCCATGCTGGTCCAGGAGGACCTGAAACCGGGAGATCCCATTT
>JAAELC010000044.1 GCA_024227135.1 Gammaproteobacteria bacterium | reverse complement strand
TATCTGTAAACAACAGGTATCCACTCACTCCCCATGGGAGATCTGTCCAAGAAGACGTCGTAAAATCCTACCTGTAGACTTGGCTTTGGCATCCCGGCCAAAGACACTTCCTCCACAGACCACCCATGGGAGGTAGTCTCTGGGGGTGAGCAGTTACAACAGACTAGAAATCGGATCGCACCGGCCATACCCAGTTGTACAGTGATTTTGCACTTGGGCCTTCACTGCCGCTGGTGAGGTTTACCTGCCATGCACTGGCAATGGCAATGGCAGTGGCGACACTTGTTGAAGACCAGTAAACACCGGATTGAACGCCGGTGAAAGCCCTGGGTGTGCTGGATCTCACCGGTTCTGATCCATTCGCGAGGACTGATATTTAGGAAAGGGTAGGCAAACGCCAGCTGCCAACCCCGGATCCGTCGCTCAATCCAGAATTAAACGTACCGGTGCTCAGGGTTCCCGCCTGGGTATTGGCGTCATCATATCCGAATGAAGCGACCCACGGCCCGGTTTCCCCCCAGTCCGCTTTCTTGAGCCATACCAGGCTGGTCGTCATATCCTTTACAGTCCCGTCTCCATGGTCACACCATTAGGTTCCATTGAGGTTGCCCTGGCATGTCTGAACATTCAATGTGCCCGTTATCTGCTGCCCGCCAGCCCAGGCCGTCTTGCCCGAAACAATGTCTTCGGGGGTGGCATTGCCCGAACCCGTATCCACTACATCAGGACTACCGGTCACACCGAAAACCGACACCCCGCTCCTGATGTTTGCAGCAGTCAGGTTTCCATCCCCCGCCACACCACCAGCACCATTGTGGTAGCCTGCAGGGATTGTCTGGGGTGCAGTGCCGGGTATGATGCTGATGGCTCCATTGTCAGGCATGGTACCGCTCAAACTTGCACTGGTGTTATTGGAGAAGGTTCTGCCGGTCAATACTTCAACGGCTGTGGCAGTTCCCGTTGCCTGGATTACCGTTCCACTCGTCCCAAAAATCCGGATGCCATTCTTGATATTGCTGGCGGTCAAGTTGGCATCACCGGATAGGATTCCTGAACCGTTGTGATAACCCACCGGAATGGTTTGGGGTGTTGCTTCCGGAGTGAGATTGACGGCTCCATTATTGGGCATGGTGCCGCTCAGGCCCACACCGCTCGCGCTGGAGAATGTTTTTCCAGCTAACACCTCCATGGCGTTGGCATCCCCGGTGGGCTTGCCGGTTACAGGGATAACGAAAATGCTGAAATCGTCATGAGCGATACATAAGGTTGAGCTAATGAAAAGACTTGTTGCTATAAGGGATTGAAGGGGTTTCGTGTTTGTCATCGGATGTTTCCATAGAAAATGGAGTACTTTCAATAAGCTATCTTTTCTTTGCTGGTTCGGGAGCATAGCCGTCAGCGTTGCAGACCCCAGGCCGATACTGAAACACAACCCTACCCTTCCATTCTCAGATATTAAGTTGGACCGGTGTGGGTCGATATAAAACTGTATGAATTCAGAGACTTTCCAGGTACCCCGAATGATCGGTATTCTGCTGCAACCCCAGAGCTTGGGGTCTTAACTCGATTGACATGAGTGATTTCAGAGTCTACTACAGGGGGGCGACCTTTCTGTAGCGCTGAGAATACGGGTCAGAGACTGCAGAACCCACTGATATGAGCAGTTTCAGGGCTTAACCGGCGTCAATGTGGATGGAGGCCATACTGGATCGCCTGGTTTCAGATTCCAGATACGTGTTGCTGTCTTTCTTGCAGTGGCTGCTCTACTCGCCATTTTCCTGGTACTTCGGGGGCCACCTCTGCTCCAGGATATCAATCACCATCTGGATTCCCCGGAACGTCACTTGCGCCTGCTTTTGACTGGCGCAACAAAAAATAGCGCTAAAATCGGGCAATCTCACCGAACTCTCCAACCATATCAGGGATGTATCCCTGTTGGCCCACATACGGGGTGTGGTTGTGTCGAATGGAGACAACAGGATCATTGCGGATGCATGGCTGGGTGAAAACCTGTCCCGAATTCAGGCCATGAGAAAAATTATTCACGAAAGCTTGCAGCCTTGGCCGGAAGAGCGATTCGAACTGGCAGTCAACGGAAGCAATGATGCAATCTGGGACTGGGATATTCAGAGTAATCGACTCTATCTATCACCCCGTTACAGAAAACTGCTGGGTTACGAAGCCAATGAGTTACCCGGTATGTTTACCGCTTGGGCTCGCCTGATTCACCCCAACGACAGAGTGAGGGTAATGAAGGCTATCAAAGATCATGTTGACTATAGCAAGCCCTATCGTTGTGAACATAGATTGAAAACCAGGAGAGGGGACTGGTTGTGGATGCTCGGGCGTGGCGAAGCCGTTCGGGACAAGAGTGGCGCGGCGATACGGATGGCGGGTTCCTACACCGATATTTCTGAAAGCGTTGGATGAGGGGCACTTCGTTTTGTTTGCGCAACCCATTGCCGCCATTGGTGGGTCGGAGGCTCAGTGCAGTCACTATGAAATCCTCATCCGCATGCGTGGCAAAAACGGTAAGGTGATAGCACCGGGATCGTTTCTCCCGGCCGCCGAACGCTATGGGCTGATGCAGACTCTGGACAGGTGGGTTGTAAAAAATGCGATCGAGATGCTGGCGATGGCCTGGAAGCGCAAGCGAAACATTCCGATTTCCACCTTTGGCATCAATATTTCGGGAGCTGTACTCAGCGACAATTCACTGCTGAAGTATGTAATCGACGTGCTTGATACCCATGATCTGCCACCAAGCCTGCTCTGTTTCGAGATCACGGAAACGGTGGCGATCGCAAATTTTACCCATGCCAATCGTTTTGTCAATGAACTCAGGGACATTGGCTGTCGTTTTGCCCTGGACGATTTTGGTAGTGGGTTTGCGTCTTTCAGCTACCTTAAAACCCTGCCCGTGGACTACTTGAAAATTGACGGATCGTTTGTGCGGCATCTCACCCAGAATGAAATTGACCATACGATGGTTAAGGCCATCAACCAACTTGGTCATGTCATGGGTTTGAAGACCATTGCAGAGTTTGTGGAGACCGAGGAAGTGATGGATGCACTCCAGGCGATGGGTGTGGACTATGCACAAGGTTACTATATTGGTAAACCCATTCCACTTCATGATGTGGTCTATGGAAAAGATGAGGCACCTGCAGACGTCCAGTTTTCTGAACTTCAGCAGATACTCCCTCATACTCACCTTTCTTCGATGTGAGGGTCCTCATTCGAGCGCTCTGTCTCAGCGGCTGGCAGGACATGATTGATAAAAAGTAACTGCTCGCGCCCCAGAGATTACCCCCTAAGGGCGGTCTGTGGAGGAAGTGGCTTTGGCATGGGTGCCAAAGCCAAGCCTGCAGGGAGAGTTTTACGGCGATTTCCGCAGCAGATTGCCCGTGCGGGGTGAGTGGTTACGATAAAAAGTCTTATCACTCAGCCATCGTCTTCCTCGTGTTTCGGCCATGCGGAGCTGTCGATGGTCTCCTGGTAAGCGTGCCAGGTGGCATGGCCGATTAAAGGCAGGGTGATGCCCAGGCCGACAAATGCAGTGATAATTCCGATTCCGACGGCTGCCACGATCAACAGAGCCCAGACAAGCATGGTAACCTTGTTGCGCAGAACGGCATTGAAACTGGTCACCACCGCGGTGACCATGTCCGCCTTTCTCTCGGTAATCATAGGCAGAGAAAACGCGCTGACAGAAAATATGAATGCCGCAAACAGCGACCCCACCAAGCTGCCAACCCCCAGAAAAGTGGCCAGTTCTGCCAGATCAGGACGAGCTGTCAGCGGAAAAAAGATATGCGTCATGGAGGCTGCACGTGCCCAGACCATGAAAACAATGAGCAGCATGACTGCAAATACCATTTCGTTACCAATGTGGCGCCAGCTCGATTTCATGGAGTGAAGGATTGTGGGTTTACGGCCTCTTTGAAGTTGCAGGCTGATGTCGTAAAAGGCCAGCGCCAGAATGGGGCCAACAAAGATAAATCCGGAAAGCAGGGCCAGAAGTACCACCAGGTTGCCGAAAGTATAGGCCAGAAAAGTCATGAGGTAACTGGCGATGACCAGGAGGGCTCCATAGCCGAGGCTTTGAGCCGGTGCTTGACGCAGATCCAGCCATCCCAGCTTCAACCAGCGAATGGGTGCATTGAAATCCAGGTCTTTACAAGGGGCGGCAAAGGGCAACGATTGTGCACCTTCCTCGTTTTCTTGTGGTGTATCAGGATCCATTTCTGACTATCCCCTGGTCAAAACTGAAAGAAATTTCTGCGGGACTATATGGTTCGTGGTGGAATGAACGTAACGGAAGCGGGCGGCAAACGCAAGATCTGGAAAAGTAGATCGATGTGGGTGGGGGCTCGGGTGTGAACGAGAGACAGCATACCTCGTACTCTTCTTTCCCCGGCAAGCATCGGGCCGGGAAAGAACTGGATAAGTCCCATCCCCTGTTTTCTCCGAAGGCGGGAAAAGTGGTGCATGGATTAACCATTTTTCCTGTCTTCGTCAAAACGTCGGAGTGCGACTTGTCCAGTGCTTTCGCGATATACCCGGTGCCAGGTGATCCGTGAAAATAAATGTCTACCAGTAGATACGTACTTCCAGAATCGCCCTCGCTGTCACTTTCAGGATTTGAAAATTGGTTCCCTGATACTCGATAACGGTACCTGTTTTAGGTATCGTATTGGCTTTCTCCAACAGAAAACCACCCAAGGTGCTGTAGCTGCCCTGAGGTAGTTCGATACCTGCTTTCTCCCAAAGATCGATCAGGGGGATACGAGCGCTCACCTGGTATTCCTATTCACCGGTTTTTTGAATCCATTCATTGGAGTCTTCCGTGTAGCTGTACTCCTGATTCAACTCTTCCACCACTTCTTCCATGATATCTTCAATAGTCACGATACCTTGAGCGCCGCCGAATTCGTCAACCACCACCGCCAATGCATCGTGCCGGGTTCGCATCTGCATCAGTAGTGATTTAATGTTTTTCGATATCGGAACGTAGGTAACCTCCTGAGTGATATCTTCAATAGACTTCTCGGCAGGATCAGCGACAAGTTCCATGCTGTTTATTACACCGATAACATTATCGAGCCGGTTTTCGTAAACGGGTATCAGCTTGTGCATCTGCTGTTTGACGATCATCGATGCCGCACTGCTGGTGGAGTGACGTTCGATAGCGACCACATCGATCAATGGGATCATGATGTCACCCACGGTTTTGTTACCGAAATGAAAAATGCGTTGAATCATGTCCTGCTCGATGGGTCGGAGATCACCCTCGCCCGGTGACATATCGAGCATGGTTTTGATTTCCTCCCTGAGAGTGAAGGGGTTGGATTGTTCTTTTCCCGCTCCACCGAACAGTTTCGTTATGATTCGGGTGAAAAAGGTGGAAACAGCCAGCAGCGGCCAGAAGAGATAGGAAAAGAAACGAAGGCCAAAGATCGCTTTCTGGGTGACGACATTGGCGTGTTGCTGAAATACACTTTTTGGGACGATTTCCCCGAAAACCCAGATCAGCAGTGCTACCAGGACAATGGCCAGACAGCTGCCGGACTCTCCAAATATCTGGATCATAAGCACGGTAGCCAGAGTCGTGTTGGTGACGACGGCGATGTTGGTTCCGACCAGAGTGGTAGAGAGCAGCCATACGGGCTTTTTCAGCATTTCGATGGCAAGGCGTGCACCCTTGGAGCCTTTGGCGGCATCATGGCGGAGTCGCATGCGATCGGTACTCACGGTACCAATTTCTGAGCCAGAGAAGAAGCCCTCGGCTATCAGGCAGAGAGCCATGATCAACAGGGTAATCAGTGTATCCATAATCTAACTGTTCGCCTCCTCTGCAGGGGCTGCTGTTTCCCGTTCAACTTCGTTCACCGCTTTGTCTGGTTGTGGCTGCTGGTCCAGAAAGGCGATATTGATCTCCTTGATACGTTTTCTTTTTAGGCCCGTGGAAGTGACTGTAAATCGTAGCGGATAGATATCGATAACTGTCCCCGGTGCAGGGATTTCTGGCTATATACGGATTTCTCCATAGTTTTCCAGTAGAAGTCCCCCGATGGTTTCCACCTCCTTGCTGTCCAGGTTGACTTCCAGTTCCTGGTTGAGAGAATCGATAAGCAGGGATCCTTCTGCCTGATAACTGCCGTCCTCCAGTTTCTCGAGTCGCTCTGAGGCTTTTTTGATAACTTCCGAAGGACTGGTGATCTCGCCGAAGATATGTTCGAGTAAATCCTCCATAGTGACCAGACCGGTGACACCTCCATATTCATCGACGGTGAGTGCAAGCGACAGCTTGCGTTCCCGGAACAGATGGAAGAGTCCCGACAGTTGCTTGGATTCTGAGACATAAAAGGGTTCGCGCAACACCGTTTCGAGTTTCTCCGGGGTTTGGGAGAGTTTGTCCAGGGATTTACCTACCAGGTCGCGTATATAGAGGATACCGACGATGTTGTCTCTGTGTTCACTGAAGACCGGGACTTCGGGGTGTAAGGTACGGCGCATTTCCGCAGCCATTTCCTGGATCGTCATTTCAGCTGAAAGGAAAAAGATATTCGATCGTGGTGTCATTGCATCAGCCACGGTCTTATTACCAAACTCAAGAATCTGCTCGATGAATTGTGCTTCCTGCTGATCCATGGTTCCCTCATCGACCGCCTCCAGGGTTAACGTGCGTACCATGTCCTTTGTGACCAGGTTTCCACGAGATCGCCCTTTACCCACGATCTGGGCAATGAAGAAGTCTGACACCGAGCGTACCAACCAGCGAACAGGTGTCATCATGCGGGAGAACCACTCGATCACCCCGCATTGGGCTGTGGCAAAAGCCATGTTGTTACGTATGGCCAGCGTCTTGGGGTTGATCTCACCCACCAGCAGCAGGATCGGTATCATCACGAACAGATTGATCCACTTACTTTCCGCCCCCATGATCTGGATAATGAGAGAGGCTGAAATGACTGATGCAGTGACATTGACGAACTCGTTGCCAATGAGAATGGTCATTATGAGTCGTCGGGGCTGACTGAGCAGACGTTCGATCAAGCCGACTCGGGGATTACCTTCACGGCGCATTTCTTCAGTTGAATATCGCTGAGGGAAAACAAACTGGTCTCCGAACTGGAGAAAAAGCCGGAGGGCCCCATGAGAATGATAAAAAGAAAGATTTGAAGCCGGAAAATAAAATCCATCGGGACCTTCTTCAATCCATGAGATTGTAAATAGGAATTGTTATTGAGTAGCCGAAATCACTACACCTGAATCCTGTCGAACGTTGTCCTAACGTAACTACTCACCCCGCACAGGCAATCTGTTGCGGAAGACGCCGTAAAACCCTCCCTGCAGGCTTGGCTTTGGCATCCCTGCCAAAGACACTTCCTCCACAGACCGCCCATGCAGGGTAATCTCTGGGGGGCGAGCAGTAACCAAGCATCGGG
>JAAELC010000043.1 GCA_024227135.1 Gammaproteobacteria bacterium | reverse complement strand
TCCTCAAATACGGTTACCCACAGCTTTTCCGGCGGCAGACCCAAAGTTCCGGTCAGAAACTCCCAGGCGTAGTGAATGGCATCCCGCTTGAAATAGTCACCAAAACTGAAATTACCGAGCATTTCGAAAAAAGTATGGTGACGAGCGGTATAACCTACATTCTCCAGATCGTTGTGCTTGCCACCTGCCCGAACACAGCGCTGGGACGTAGTCGCACGATGGTAAGCCCGCTTTTCTCTCCCCAGAAAAGTGTCTTTGAACTGCACCATCCCTGCATTGGTAAACAGGAGCGTCGGATCGTCGTGGGGCACCAGTGAACTACTGGCTACTTCCTGGTGATCATGGGCGACAAAATAATCGAGAAACGCTCTACGGAGCTCAGCACTGGTTTTCATGCAACCCTGGTCTTAGCTTTATAGCTGGTCTGATAATGAGAAACGGTCTGCAGAACCGGTGCTATCGTCATCTGTTTAGAACCCGAAAGCATGCCACTGGCACCGCTGGTGGGGATTCTAGCACAGACAGATAGCTGTATTGGAGTGGCTGTTGAGCTCCGAACAGTGCATCCATTTAGAGCCAGCCAGAAACTAGTTTGATTTGGAACAGAGAGCGTCGAAATCCGATGAAACAGTGGCGTCAGGGATGCATTCGCATACCATAGTACTCGGTAGTGCGGACACCACGATCTTCCCCACCGAGATCGCGGGAGCGAGATATGAGACGGGACCAGTGTCGCTCATATTCGCCGTTAACCACACTGAAGAGGCTGCCAGAAAGCACTTTAATCAGGCGTCTGGAGACCATGACTCCACTTCGTTTCGTCGGGAACAACGGCATCTCTATCTAAATCCAACGCCTTTAAGGTCAGACAGGGTATTCACCCTGCCTGTAGATGACGTCGAATCTGTCCCGAAGAAAAACCCCGGTATTGAAGAAAACGTGCCATCTTTGCCCACTCGGCAGAACCTGCAGCTGAATCCGCCCCGAATTTCCGGGCTGCCGCATCCCGTAGCGAACGTTCAAACTCCGATTCTTTTCCTGCCAGGCAACAGGCTGCCAAATCGCTGCTGATCCCCCTGGCCTGCAACTCACCCCGGATGCGCAGAGGACCGAACCATCTGCGTCGCCTGGAAGCGATATACATTTCGGTAAATCGCTGGTCATTCAGTAGGTTGTCCGCTTCCAACCCATCGAGCACCTGCTCGATACACTCCTGGTTCCCGACCCAGGTTTCCAGCTTTCTTCGTATTTCTGTGCGGGAGTGCTCGCGGATTGCCAGCAAGCGCACAGCCGCCTGTTTGACCGCGTCAATACACTGCTTGTCCAGCGTTAGGGCCTCGGGAATGATGTATCGTCCCATAATGCGCAGGGTATCAGCTCAGATTCAAGGCGCAGACGAAAGCGCATATCATTGATTATGCAACTGAATCTGCAACGCAGACGACGTCCATGGATGGACTAGATTCACGCGAGCCAGGATGCCGGTAGTGATAGCTGAGGTGAGAGACCAGCAGGATGGGATGATTCATTTTTTCTGCGGTCCTTATACCTCCGCCTCTCCCTCGAGGGGTATCACATTATCGTCATGCTTTGGAAAGACCAGTTCCCGGACTTGCCGTTCAATATCCTCTGCCATATCCCTGTTTTCCAAGAGGAATTTTCGTACATTTTCCCGGCCCTGCCCGATTCGATCACCCTTGTAGCTGTACCAGGCCCCCGCTTTATCGACAATCCCGTGCTTAACGCCCAGTTCGATGATCTCCCCTTCCCGGGAAATACCTTCACCATAGAGGATTTCAAAGTTCGCCAGCTTAAAAGGTGGTGCTACCTTGTTCTTAACGACCTTAACCTTGGTTTCATTCCCCACGATCTCATCGCCTCTCTTAATGGAACCGGTGCGTCGAATATCCAGACGCACAGAGGCATAAAATTTGAGCGCGTTTCCTCCCGTCGTGGTTTCGGGACTCCCGAACATAACACCGATTTTCATGCGGATTTGATTGATGAATATGACGATACAGTTTGAGCGATTGATATTTCCGGTGAGTTTGCGTAGCGCCTGAGACATCAGCCTGGCCTGGAGTCCCACATGGGAATCCCCCATATCCCCCTCGATCTCAGCCTTGGGTGTCAATGCAGCCACTGAATCAACAACCACGATATCCACGGCGTTAGACCGCACCAGCATGTCAGTGATCTCCAATGCCTGCTCGCCCGTGTCCGGCTGGGAAACCAGAAGTTCATCAATATCCACACCCAATTTTCCGGCGTAGACCGGATCAAGCGCATGTTCAGCATCCACGAAGGCAGCCACCCCGCCAGTTTTCTGCACCTCTGCCACGATGTGCAAGGTCAGGGTCGTTTTACCGGAAGATTCAGGTCCGTAGATCTCAACGACCCGCCCCTTGGGCACACCACCTACGCCCAGCGCAATGTCGAGACCGAGCGAACCCGTGGATACAGCCTCCACCTTGCGTATGGAACTGGTGTCACCCATACGCATTACAGAGCCTTTTCCAAACTGCTTTTCAATTTGACTGAGCGCAACGCTCAGGGCTTTTTTACGATTATCGTCCATCGTTCCCCCACCTATTTTGATAATGCCGCAGCCTCCTGCCACGTCATCAGTTCTCTAACTGTTCTCCATTATGGCACAGGAAAACCGGAATGTCACAACCCCAGAGACCACTTTCTAAGTTCCCGATAGCGTGGTACTCCCGTATCGCTGCGGGATACTACCAGAGAGAACTCACTGATATCCCATATTATCGCCTCCTCCAGCTTAAAAAGCGCCAGCTCTCCAACTTTGCGCACCAAAGTCACATGGGGACGATATTCCCTCTGTTCCGGCTGGTAGCCGCAGGATTCAAGCACCCCACCCAGCCTGTTCACAAGCCCGGTCAGCTCCATCGGTACCTGAGATGGCGCACACCAGGTGAGTCCGGGCCGTCCCCAGTGCCCCACCTTGTTAAGGGTCAATTGGAATGTCGGGCTCCGGATACTGCCGGCTGCATCGACCAGACACTGGACGCCTTCGACATTCACATGACCGAGAAAGTGGAGCGTCATGTGCAGATCCCGGGGGTGAGCAGGCCGCCCTGTCGATTCCGGCAACATCGTTCCCACCCGCACCAGTTCATCCCGGACATGAACATCCGGCCATAGGGCGAAAAAGAGACGCTGCATAGCTTTTCTAGCCAAAACCACCCCCGGGAACTGGGTGTTGCCAGATATTTATGCCGAAAACAGGCACACTTTCAACATAGCGCTCCGGGATTACCAATGAATTGCCGATGTGGGCAAACACACTGTTACCCTCTGCAGTGACACCATAGAGTCTCACCACTGGGGTGGTATTTTCAGTAGTTTTACGGTGTTGATCCAGTTTGCAGTCCTTTGGACATATTGTGTCAGGCGGTTGATCATATGGCAGCTCCCCCGCCATGTCAATATCTGTCCACTGAAACACTAGGTCACGGGATGCGTTCATGTTTAATGGGGGTCTACTGTAATCCTTTGCAGCAGGGGTGATCGGA
>JAAELC010000042.1 GCA_024227135.1 Gammaproteobacteria bacterium | reverse complement strand
GCAGGATGCCGGTAGTGATAGCTGAGGTGAGAGACCAGCAGGATGGGATGATTCATTTTATCCGTGGCCCTTAATCGGGTGTTCCTTCCGGTTTCGGGTAAACGGAGTATTGCCCTGTCGGTGAATGGGGGATACAGGTATCAAAACCGAATTAAAGTTTTATGGGATACTGGACGCTGACCATTTGGAGGCTGTCAAACGATCCGATGAAGGAGCCAATTTTGAGCGAAAATATTCAATCTATTGATGAATGCCTGGCACACTGCCCCTGTGGTGTATTGATGCAGGATGCTTCGGGTATCATCAGAGTAGTAAATCCAGCCCTGGAATCCATGCTCGGACTCTCAGCGGAAGCGCTGCTGGGCTGTGATAGGGAATCTCTTACTGTGCCGGTATTTCGGGCTCTGCTCGATGGGGAAGGAGTGGTGCACCTCACGGGTCCGGGCATGAGCCGTGACTGCTGGCTGCGTTGTGGCAAAGTTGCGTCACAGGAAGATGGTCGGGTGATGAGATTTTTCGAGGATTTGACGGAAGTCAGGCAGTTGGAGCAGGTCATCGAGCGTCTGAACCGGCAGGTTGAGGATCTCACTATTACCGATGAACTGACGGGGCTGGCCAATCAGCGGGCACTGATGCGTGCATTGAATACCCAGGTGACCCGTTCCAGGCGTTATCGGAATCCCCTCAGTCTGGCGGTGGTCGAGCTGCAGGATGAGTCGGATCCTGACGGGCGCTTCAGTGACGAAACTATTCTGGCAACCAGTCAGCATCTGCGTGAACGTTTGCGCTGGGTGGATGTGATTGCGCGTTGGGACCACAACCATTTTTTTGTCATTCTGCCTGAAACCGGCCTTGCTGACGGTACAGAACTGATCCGTAATATCAGTGATAGATTTCCAGAAGCCGCTCCCTTGGCCGCTACCACTGACAAGCCACTGGTGTTGCAGTTCGGCGTTGCCGAGTGGACGAAAGGTAACGATTCCAGGAGTTTGCTGGAAAGAGCCAGTGAGGCACTGAATAACAGTATGCCGGTGACCCAGTGAGAACGACCCCTCAGGATAGATAAACGGCGATACCGGGTTGTCCGGCGGCGCACACAGCTTCAAGTGAAAAAGGGGCTGTGGCGTTGCCGGCTGCCCGATGTTGTCTGGTGCCGGGGAAGGGCAGGCAGTGTCTGTGGAATTTCCTTGGTTGGTTGATATCTGTGGGGGTGGGCATTGCTGCTGCATCAGATTCACCAGGGGCTCACTATGACCTGGCCCACACCCTTGAACATGGCTGTCAGTGAAAGGAAGGTCAGATTCTATCTTCAACCGTTTTGGTAATTTAGCAAGTAATGACAACTGCGAAAGACAATGGGGAACAGGTAAACCGCAAGGGACTGCTTGAAGCCCGCCGGCGTTTTTCTGCAGTGCATAAAGAGCGATTGCGGCGCATCGAGTGGGAGCTTCAGCCCCCACAGCGTGATTTTATTACCCTTCTGCCTCTACTGTTTCATATCAGTCATGCCATGTTGCCGGGGTTTGTCGGCAGCGATACCCCTGCGGGAATCCCAGATTTTTCCCCCACCCCACTCATGCTGAGGGTGGCGAAGAGACTCAGCCGGAGTTTCGAATACAAGAAACAAGTCAATCTTAAACCGGAGATACAGGGTCTGTACCTGATGGGCAGTATCGGAAGTATTGCCCATACCGCAGGCAGTGATTTCGATTTGTGGCTTTGCCGGGAACCGGGTATCCCCAGTGGTCCTCTGGAGTCTCTTCGTGCCAAAGCATTGAAGATTGAAGAGTGGGCCTCGGAGCTAGGCTTGGAACTGCATGTCTTTATCATCGATGCCGATGCGTTCCGTCAGGGAGAACGGGATGAACTGTCCTACGAGAGCAGCGGAAGCACCCAGAGGGGTGTGTTACTGGAGGAGTTCTACCGAACCGGCGTGTTGCTTGCCGGTCGTTTTCCACTGTGGTGGCTGGTACCTCCTGAAGAAGAGGCCAATTATACCGGGTACTCCGAAATGCTCCTGAGGAAACGGTTTGTGAATCCCCGGGACTGTATCGATTTCGGGGGGCTCGAGGGATTGCCGGCTGACGAGTTTTTTGGTGCTGCTCACTGGCAGCTTTTCAAGGGAATCGCTTCACCTTACAAGGCTATTCTCAAGCTATTGCTCGTGGAGGCATTTGCCCAGGACTATCCCCGTATCCGCTGGCTTTGCCAGGAGGCCAAAGCCACGGTCTATTCCGGTCGGGTCAATATGAACGACCTGGATCCCTACGTGCTGATGTATCGCCGGGTCGAGCAATACCTGATTGAACGGAAGGAACCACAACGTCTGGAACTGGCGCGACGCTGTTTCTACTTCAAAGTGGAACGTCCCCTTTCGGCCAGTGTCGCCGGCAGGCGGAAGGGATGGCAGTGGGAACTGCTCGAAGATATCACACGGGAATGGCGCTGGAGTGATCAGGAACTTGCCATACTGGATGCGAGGGAGAACTGGAAGATCGACCGTGTGCTCCATGAACGCAATACTCTGGTACAGGAGTTGACTCACAGCTATCGTCTTCTGACTGATTTCACCCGTACCTATGGAAGCAGTGGGAACATCCGTCCCGATGAACTGGGTTTGCTGGGGCGCAAGCTCCATACCGCTCTGGAAAAACGCCCGGGAAAGATCGACATCATCAATCCGGGCATTTCCAGAAATCTGATTGAAAGCAGAATTTCTCTTCACTATGCCCCCACCCCGGGGGGTGAGCCCGGCTGGTTTCTGTTCCTCGGCGATATTGACGAGGAACAGGCCAATGTCGCCAGTCCGGTCAGAACCACGTCGGGGCTGGTGGAAATGCTGACCTGGTGTCATTTTAACCGGGTACTGGACTGGACCAGCGTTGTCAGCCTTTTTCCCGAAGACTGTCCGGTTAATAAACAGGAACTGCAGGAAATACTGGGGGTATTGCGAACGGTCTATCCTCAGGGAGCAGGTGTGGAAACGCCTATAGAACAGTTTTCAGGCCCAGCTTTCGCTATGACCAGTACCCTGTTTCTGAATATTGGCACCGATCCAATGGCGTACCTCTCCAGACTGGGAAAACAACTCACCAGTAATCGCAGTGACCCGTTGAGTTTCGGCGCTTTTCACACCAATCTGGTGATGAAAATCGAACAGCTCATTACTAACAGTTGGGGTGAAACCCGGGTGGTATGCCGGCAGGGGACGCGGGGACTTCTCGAAGCACTCTGCCATCATCTGCGCCTGGTTCTAATGAATGAGTCCGGCAGGGAGATTCCTGACGTGACGGCGCACTGCTTTTCTTCGGTACGTTCCGGAGGAATCGCGAAACGAATAGCGGAACTCTTCAACAGTATTTGCCGGAGCTTCAGTCGCCAGGGTATGGGATTGGACAGCCGATACCTGTTGCAAGTGGAAAACAGTTACTACCTGGTTCAGCGAAAGCAGGACACTTTTGTATATGATGCGTTGGAGGCGATGGACGATTTGCTTGCACTGCTTGCCCAGACCCAGCAACGCTATCACGGATTGGCTATTGACCCGTTGATTCTTCAGGATTCACCTCTGAAAGCTGTTTACGCACAAAATAAGCCGAAAGTCATCCAGATCTTTTACTATGATAATCGCGGGATGACGGAAATCTATGTGCTGGACGAACAGGGCGCGCTGTTTCATCAATTGATGGAAGTGGTTGATGAGCGCTATCTACTGCTGCAATTGCAGCGCTTCATTGATGGTATTCGCCTGACCCGGAGTCTGCTCGCGGATGAACCATCCGATCACCTGCTATTGGATGTTCCGGAGTTCTACCGACTGTCCCGGGATAGAGATGGGGGCTTTCATGTAGAACCTCATAAACCAACCCGACAACGCTTGCCCGACAATTATCTGGATGTACGACTGATCGGCGAGAGTCTGGATCTCCGGCAGACACCCTATATCCTGGTGTGCGGCAGCCGTGAGTTTAGTTCGCACGAACATGGGGATCAGGTATTCAGTGCGGCAGCCCGATACATTCTTTCCCAGCGTTGCAGTCTCCAACCATACCCGATTTATCTGACAGGCCTTGATCTTTCAGGTGTCCCCGGTGAGAGCCCCTTCTCCACTATCGAACTTTTCAATTTTAAGCACCAGCTGGAAGACTTGCTGAATCAGGCACTCAAAGCGCAGCAGCCCTAGGGGGTACTCCATTATCAAGGGGCATAGTGCCATCCATGGATGCTGAAATCCTGCACCATCGAGGTGACAGGATACTCACAGGCCACAGCATGCCCAAAGATTGAGTGGCTGCATCCGCGGTGGTCCTGCGGTTACTCAGGTATGACTTTATCGGGTGTTTGGATATACTGTCTGCCTGCGTTGATTGAAGGAGTATCCCGGATGCCCCGTCGCCCCCTTGTTGCCCGTTCCTTACTGGTGCTTTGTCTGATCCTGGCCGTTGGCATGCTGCCTGCCTGCGGGATGAAAGGCCCCCTCTATATTCCAGAACCGGAAGAGCGCGAGTCACCTGAAAAAGTGCCAGAGCCCACCGATGATGCCTGAAGCGTAGTCGTGTTACCGACCGCAAACAGGGCGGGTGGAGCACAGTGAGCCTTCTCCAGGCTATCCCATATTTCACCTGTTCCTGCCCCAGGGCCCAGGGACTGGAAGTCCTTGGGCTCAGGTATCGATGAGCTTGCCTGCTCCCAGTATTCTTTTTTTCCAGTAAGGCGACTCGATCCGATCGGTACGGACATGTCCACCCGTGGACGGTGCATGAATGAATTCACCGTTTCCAATGTAAATGCCGATGTGTCTGCTTTTTGTCCTGGTGCCGAAAAACAGAAGATCTCCCGGTTGCAATTGGGACAGCGCCACCGGCGTTGCCAGTTTCCTTTGCAGTAACACCGTCCTTGGAACCTTTTTCCCCGCCCGGTCATGGGCATAGTGGACCAGTCCGCTGCAGTCGAATCCCCGGTCCGGGGAGGATCCGCCGTATTGGTAAGCTGTGCCGATCATGGCGCGGGCGGTGCTTACCACCTGTTGTCGCTGCTCGCTCCCGATGATTATCGGTGTCCCTGAATCAGTTCCCATCGTCGGAGGTGGGGTGTGGCTGCAGGCTGCGCTCAGTATCAAGGCTATTATCAACGGAGTTATCGATCTGTTCATGTTGTCTCCAGCCGGTAGCCGCGCTCCAGCGTATTGCGTAAAACCTTGTACTTATCCGGAAGCCACAGGCAGACTTTATGGGGTCGGGTGGCGGGTGATGTCCAGGGTATCGCTGGCATTCACAACTCATGGATAGCCTCATCAAACCCAGGGGCGACTCAACAGGTTCACAGGCTCCTGGTGTAAAAAGATATCATGGCATTGGCCGATAGGTACAACGAGCCCTGGCAGGATAATGCTTTGGGTCGTTAATTTTTCAACCGTGCTATCGATATGAAACCAGGATTATTTGGAATCAGGTCCCACGGGGCCGATAAGACCAGCAGCAGATGGGCCCTACCCGCCGTATTGTGCCTGTTGAGCCTGTGGTTGACCGGGTGTGGCGTCCTGGCAGTCAAGGAACGGGACAAGGTGCGTCTGGACGGTAGCGAGCCCAGGAGAGTACAGGCATGCGACCTGTCCCTTCCGCTGGAGAGGACTAACCATGAGTTTGGCGGACACAGAGGTGGTTGTGAAGCGGGAGCCTACAGCTATCTTCCCGAGAATTCACTGTTGTGCCTGGAAGCCGGTCTCAAAGGATTGAACGGAACACCACCCCTGCAGGAACAACGCAGGCAGTTCAGTTTTCTGGAATTTGATGTGCGGCAGGGACGGGAGGGCGAACTGATCATCTACCATGGCGGGGACAAAGGGAAACTGTTTATCGGTGAACATGCCACTATCCCCTATAGCGGGATAAACCGGGAGATCTTTGCTCGCTTTCAGACCGGGATCGATGCCCGGAAGGTCAAAGTCAGGGATCTGACTGCAGATCAAATTCAGCAGCTCTATCTGGGGGGGGATTATTGCCAGCGGGTACCTGCCGCCGATGAGTATATGGTGCAGGTGGACGCGATGGAGGCCCATTCCGCCGTCATGGTGGATATCAAGGATGTCAGTTGCAATCTGGACGATACGGCCGCATCTCCCGCCCATAGACTGGTTGATCTGATATCAGGTTATGAACGACAACTGTTCTTTCGGAATCACCCTGACAGCAGGAAAATTCAACATCAGCGAGTCGGTTTTATACTTTACAAGGGAAGGATCAGATATCTTGGTGGAGCTTCCAGTCTGAGTTGCTGGTGTAAGGCGTTGAAACATTCAAAACTCAGAGTTTATAAAGCGGGTAAATTCGAACTCATGGATGAGGTGATGGGGAGTTGTATTTAGGGTCGCGGAAATTAAAAAATGTCCAGAAATTGCGCTGGATGAACTGCGCAGCAGTGAATGGCTTGAGCAGGATGCTCAAGACCGGTGCCCAAGCGAAGCAGGGACAGCGCCGCGCCGGGATGGTTCAGATTCAAGGCGTGAGAAGTGGTGCATGGATGCACCGTTAACGAAGCCGAAGAGCTGCCCCACTTCATTGATGGCATGTACCATGGCAAGATCCAGGGGGTTTTCCGGGATGTCTTTCACGAATACACCATCGATCTTGAGAAACTGAACAGGCAGTGTCTTCAAATAGGCAAAGGAAGACAGAGGGGAACACTCTATTCCCGTTGGTATCGACAAGGCGCAGCAAGAGTTCGACATGCTCTACGTTCGGGGAACTCGGAACGTTCCAGTATGGCGATGATTTCTTTGAGGCGACGGGTCATGCTCTGGAGTGTGTGTCCAAGTTCGTAGAGCTCATTGGGTCCGGTTGCTTCGATCTCTGTATTCAGATCACCCTGGGAAATGCGGCCTGCTGCGGCACTCAGTACCTTGATCGGGCCAATGATCTGGCGGGAAAGCAGCAACGCCAGCAATGCTGACAGGCACAGGAACAACAGCATCAGTTTCAAGGTCACCTAACGGGTGTTGGTTGCAACTGCCAGGGCGGATTCCAGTTGCCGGGAGACGACCACAAAGGCGGGTTCACCCACCAGGGACAATGGCTGTTTTGCCACCAGACCGGGCTCGGAGTTGATGAGTGTATGGCGACCGTTCATTTCCGGCAGATTGATAACCGTTTGTGAGAGCACCATGGCGACGAGACGATGGGCCAGAACCCGTCCCTTGACGCTGACCAGGAATGCTTCGGTATCGCTCGGTAGTTCCAACTCCGCCAGCAGGTCCCAGATCCGCTTGAAACGGACCCGGGCCAGCAGCACCTTTGTGACTTTTCCGCTACGCGGTTCCATGACAGGGACCGCAATATCGAGCAGAGGGTCGCGAAGGTCTTCGTCGTAGTGAATGGGTCCTACATACTCTTTGCAATCCTGTCAGAAGGCAAGCCGTGCCACGGGTGATTCCGACAAGGACCGGGAATCGGTCAAGCCGCCTCTGCTGCGCGAAACCACAGCCTGAATACTGCCCCCCACCTCGAGAACCAGCAGTGCCTGGTAAGACTGTTCGAGTGCCAGGAAGCGATTGATACTAGAGCTCAGGTCGGATTCAGCCATTACTAACAGCAGGGTCGTACGCTCGAGTGTATGCAGTTCGTTGAGTCTGGCCTCGATGGCGGTTACGAGTCTGGGTTTTGGTGTTGGTTTGCCGGAGAAGAGAAACTCCACGTTTTCTCCCTCCCGGTAAGCCATCCGGTGAAGTTCGTTCCGAAAGCCTTCCAGATCGAGCAGTCCATTGGGATTGTTGGTGATCAACCGATCTTGTGGTGCTTCAGGATCGGCTTTTCAGGTGCATCCCCGCAGCCAACGAAGAGCAGTGCCACCAACAGTAGCATTCCGATCTGCAAACACGGGTAAATCGTGGGGTTATCCCCAAGGAATCCTCTTGCCCCAAGGCCGGAGGGCAGAGGGAAGCGAGCGGCATTTACCGAAAAAATGGAGGTAAATCCCAAGCAGCGATGACAGGCTTTGTGCACAGACACCCACCCCATCGTTTAGTCTATAGATAGGCCCAGTGTTTTGATTCTATACTAATTAACCCCGAAAAAATGCATGACCTCCCCCCAGGCTCAGTCGGTTCCAGCGCCTGTCATTGCTTGAGTGCCGGACAGTGTCGAACTTCATCGGGGCTTTCGGTGAGGGGGTGGCGGGCATCATGAACGATCGGGACAACGGGGTCTGGATTGACCCTATAAACGTGGTCTGCCATCCCCTTTTCGACACGACCCTTTGGTACAGGGGGACAGAGAGCGCTGTTTGCGGGGCTTGATTGCCCCGACAGATGGGTTTGGCAGGCAGTTATGGGGTAAAATGGCGCTGTTCCCCTGTTGGTGGTCCCGTTTCCGGAACGGTGGCAGATGGAAATCGAAGCGATTTATGGGGATATGCTTTGATACAGCAACCCCGCAGCAGAGCTGTTCCCCTACAGCAGATACAACAACCGAGAGCATCATGGATAAGATCGAACAGTTAACAAGACAGCGAAAGCAGGCCCACCAAAAGCTTCTGGATGCCGGGTTGCCTGTCATTCTGACAACCCCCACATGGCGTGCGAATCGTCAGCGTGTGGAGGCGTCAGGGACTCACAGCGCCATCAATCAGGATGCGGTGGGGTTTATGACGGCGCTGAGAGATCGCTTACCGACCTGGCAGTCGGGGTGAAAATTGGTGGCACGATCGGTTGTAAGAATGATTGCTATCGGCTAGAGGAGGGGCTCGACAGCCACGAATCTGAGCTTTTTCACAGCTGGCAGGTGGAGAAGCTGGCTGGAACTCCACCGGGACAGAGGGCTGAAAATTCTGGGCGGTTGTTGCGGCACAGACCGGCGGCATCTGAAATACATCGTAGAACATAAAACGGGTTAAAGTTCCAAAGCACATGGCTCTTAAATTCAGTAAAATGCACGGCCTGGGAAATGACTTCGTGGTATTCAATGCCATCGATCAGGAGGTACAGCTGACCCCTGAGCAGTGTCGGCGTATCGCTGATCGCCATTTCGGTATCGGATGTGACCAGATTCTGTTGATCGAAGTTTCCAGGGAGCCGGATACCGATTTTTACTACCGGATATTCAATGCTGACGGCTCCGAAGTGGAGCAGTGCGGTAATGGTGCACGTTGTTTTGGCCGCTATGTCCGAACCCAGGGACTGACGGGTAAAGAAGTAATCGATGTGGGTACTCACTCCGGTCGTATAAAGCTTTATATCGAGAATGAAGATCAGATAAGAATCGATATGGGGGCTCCGGTACTGGAGCCGGATCTGATCCCTCTCGAGGCGGACCGACGGGAATTGCTCTATCCCATCGACGTGAATGGGAAACAGTTTGATATTGGTGGGGTGTCCATGGGTAATCCCCATGCCGTACTGCAGGTGGCGTCGGTAAACAGCGCCCCGGTACTGACACTGGGCCCGTTGTTGGAAAACCATGTTTGTTTTCCCCAACGCGTCAATGTGGGTTTTATGGAGATTTGTTCCCGAGCCCACATTCGGTTGCGGGTGTTTGAAAGGGGTACCGGAGAAACCCTCGCCTGCGGAAGCGGTGCCTGTGCGGCGGTGGTAGCCGGTCGTTTACAGGGGCTGCTGGATGAGCAGGTGGTGGTGAGTCTTCCGGGGGGGGATCTTGTGATAAAGTGGCAGGGTGAAGGCAGGTCGGTCTGGATGACAGGACCAGCGGCCCATGTCTATGAGGGGAAGATAGAGATATGATTTCACAAACAGAACCAGAGGAGAGTATTGACCAGCAGGTTGCCGAGCACCTGAAGGCCAATCCGGCGTTCTTCGATCAATTTCCGGAAGTTCTGCGGGAGCTGGAGTTGCCCCATCAGACCGGGAACGCGGTTTCGCTCATCGAGCGTCAGGTCCGGACACTTCGTGAAGAGTCCCAAAGGTATCAGCAGCAGCTGGAAGAGCTGATCGGTGTCGCCCAGGCGAACATGGAGCTCAACAAGCGTCTGCATAATCTCACGTTGACCCTCATCGATGCGGTGACTTTCGATGAAGTGATCGATGTCCTCCAGGATAAGCTTCATGACGATTTCAAGGCCGAGGCAGTAGAGCTGCATCTTTTTACGATCGCCGAAGCAGATCGTGATACGAACCCGGATCTCAATGGTTTTCGGGATTTTCTCGATACAGGGAAGCCAAGGTGTGGCCGGCTATCGGATAGTCAGTTGCAGTTCCTTTTTGGCCCCCAGGCGGAAGACATAAAGTCAACGGCACTCATCGCCATCAGCGGACAGGGGCTGATGGGGGTACTCGCCATAGGCAGTCATGTCCCGGAGCGGTTTAACTCCGGCATGGGCACGGAGTATCTGATGCGTCTCGGCGAGATTGTCAGTAAAACCCTCGAAGTGGTTTCGGAACCTGGAATTTAGCCGGCATGGGCCAGTGGTTGGAACGGTATCTGGACCACCTGCGACACGAACGGCGCCTTTCACCCCATACGCTCAACAATTATGCCCGGGACCTTGAGCGTATTGCTGCCTGGTGTGATGATCAGGGTATCGATACGTGGGAACGGCTGGATCAGCATCGTGTTCGTGCCTATGCGGCGCAGCGGCACCGCCAGGGCATGGCGGGCAAGAGTGTGCAGAGGGAGCTTTCATCCCTGCGAAGTCTCTATACCTATCTTTTGAGAGAAGGACTGGTCGAATCGAACCCGGTGCTGGGGGTGCGCGCACCCAAGGTTCAGCGTCGGCTACCGGCGACCCTGGATGCCGATCAGCTCGGTCATCTGCTCGATGCCTCCTCCGGCGAGGATCCCCTGGAACTCAGAGATCAGGCCATCATGGAACTCTTTTATTCCAGTGGTCTGCGGCTGGCTGAGCTGGTTTCCCTGGATTGTCGGGATATTACCCGCGAGGAGGGTGTGTTGTCGGTGACGGGCAAGGGGGCGAAGACGCGCCTGGTGCCGGTAGGCCTAAAAGCGCTGCAGGCGATCCACTATTGGCTCGAAGTACGGGGAACCGTTGCAGCGGCGGATGAGCCGGCGCTTTTTGTCAGCCGGCGCGGTACCCGGATTCGTCCCAGAACCGTGCAGGCCAGACTGAAGGTCTGGGCACTCAGGCAGGGAGCCGGCCGGCATCTGCATCCCCATCTACTGCGTCACTCGTTCGCCAGTCATCTGCTGGAATCTTCCGGTGACCTGCGGGCAGTGCAGGAACTGCTGGGCCACTCGGATATCAGCACCACCCAGATTTATACCCACCTGGATTTTCAGCACCTGGCGCGGGTCTATGACGCAGCCCATCCCAGGGCGAAAAAGAAACGGTGA
Source organism: Gammaproteobacteria bacterium (assembly GCA_024227135.1). Taxonomy (GTDB): domain Bacteria; phylum Pseudomonadota; class Gammaproteobacteria; order Chromatiales; family Chromatiaceae; genus JAHEHQ01. The sequence continues at coordinate 25,447 of JAAELC010000042.1, read as the reverse complement.
AGATTAATGGCCGATGGTCCATTGACTGGCACCAGGTGCCGGAGACCATTGCCTATCGCTTGAATTCAGGTGGTACGTTCGGAATAACCTGTTATGAAAACGGAGCTTGATATGGTTAATCACCTGATGAGTGGCTTAGAGCATGAATAGGATGCATTCTGATATTCCCGAACAAATGGCGGGGGTGCATCTGGTCGGTCACGGGGGGATCGAGATGCTCCATTACAGGAAGGACATCCCCACACCCACGCCGGAATCCGGGGAGCTGCTGATCAAGGTCAGCGCTGCCGGTATCAACAATACCGATATCAATACCCGAATCGGCTGGTACTCGAAACAAGTGACGGACGCCACCGATGCAGGGGGTGATAAGGGGTTCAGTCGACAGGTTGATAATGACGGTACCTGGTCCGGCAGTCCTATGACATTTCCCCGTATTCAGGGAGCGGATTACTGCGGGAGGGTCGTGGACGCAGGGTTCGGCACGGATACCGGACGGATCGGAGAACGGGTTATTATTCGCCCCATGATGCGATGCAAGGCCGGTGCGCCGGATTTCGACTTCATGACCCTTGGGTCCGAAATCGATGGTGCTTTTACTCAATACGTAAAAATTTCGGAGCGGGAGGCTTACAGGGTAAGCAGTGACTGGTCGGATGTGGAGCTTGCCTCTGTCCCCTGTGCATACTCAACAGCTGAGAACATGTTGCATCGAGCCTCGGTGGGTGCCGAGCGGGTCTTGATTACCGGGGCCTCGGGAGGTGTCGGCTCTGCCGCCGTCCAGCTGGCAAAACGCCGGGGGGCGTTGGTTATCGCGTCCAGGAAAATATCACGAATTGACCTGTTTCGTGTCGAATTTCAATGGATCGGGCAATGCATTTCTCCGATGGGAATCAGAACTCTCTGAACCGGGCTGTGTCTCTATACAGGGGGAGTGGCCATGGGCCGGGCGGTTCAGTCCTGACCATGACCGCAGACGAGCTTATTGGACCTGTGGCATGGCGTTCGCGGGAGGTCGCTTACGATTTCTAAAGATGCGGGATCAAGTGCCGCTCCATTAGTTACCCCAGAGCTAACCGAGAAAACGCTGACATGGCAGATTGCTTCATAGGGCGCCAGCCCATCATTAATCAGAACAACGAAGTCTACGCCTACGAGTTACTGTATCGGGGGAATCTAGACAACAAGATTGGTGATGTCGACCGCGATATCGCAACAGCACAAGTCATTATGAACGCGTTCGTGGAGATTGGTCTGGAAAACATCGTGGGTTCGCACCTTGCGTTTGTAAACATGACCGAGCAGTTCCTGGTGACCCCGGATCTGATGTGTTTTCCCCCCAAGCAGGTTGTGCTGGAACTGACCGATTCGATACCCATCAACAAGGAAGTGTTGTCTTCATTGGATCGCCTTAAAGCCGAAGGCCACACCGTGTCGCTGAACGGGTACCGGAGCGATGCGCCTATAGCCCGCCTGCTGCCCTATGCTGACGTGATCAAGCTGGATGCCATCGATCTGGATGACAACAGGATTCGGGCGGAGCTCTTTAAGCTGCAGAAACGGAACCTGATGATCGTTGCCAAGCGCGTCGAAACAACGGAGCGTCGGAAAAGCCTGGCGGATATGGGTATCAAATACTTCCAAGGGTATTTTCTTTCCAAACCGACGATTGTCTCCGGCGAGCGGCTACCGACCAACAAAATGGCCATTCTGCAGTTGTTGACTAAGGTCAGCGATCCCAACATCGAGAATGCAGAACTCGAACAGTTGATTACCATGGATGCCTCGCTCAGTCTGCGGGTGTTGCGTTTTGTCAACTCCCCACTCAGCGGATTGGCACGCCAGATTGATTCGATTCATCAGGCGGTTGTCATGGTGGGGCGAAACATCATTAAGAACTGGGTCATACTGCTTACCATCGCCAATCTTGATGATAGCATCCCGGAACTGATAACCATGGCATTCGTGCGGGCAAAACTCAGCGAGAAGCTGGCTGCTGAGGCTAACCTGGAAGGTAAAGAATCATTTTTCACGGTAGGCCTGTTTTCGTTGGTAGACGCCATCATGGGAAAACCTATTGAAGAATTACTGGAAACCCTTCCTTTCACTGACGAGATCAAGCAGGCACTGACGGAGCAAAAAGGTGTGAAGGGCGAGGCATTGATGTGCGCGAAGGAGCTGGAGCTTGGGGCGCCCAATGGGCTGAAGTTTCAGGATTTGCCGCCGGCGCGCATATTTGAACTCTATGTCGAAGCGCTTAACTGGGCAGATCAGGCAAGTTCCGGTATGGGGACGGTAAACAGATAGTAGAAAGCGGTAACAGCTTGATGGGACTCGCGACTCCGTCCCCCAGGGGACAAGTACCCCTCCCATCTCACAAGCCTGTGGATAGCGGTTGCCGAGATCGATGCTCCCTGTGTTCAGGCCCTGGGGTTTGCAGGGCTTGAAAGCGTGATTTTCAGCAAGCGTTATAACACCGGGGGGGGGCTTGTCGCGAATACCGACGGGTTTGCTGAACCTGCCCCTACCGCTCTGGAAGTGGCAATGAATGTACGGACGAGGATCGATTACGGGGGGGCAGGTAACCAAGGTCATTTCCGGAAAGTAGATTTCCAGCAGGTGTGATATCAGGCTGCCTGAGTTGGCCTGATTGGCGACTCACCCGGAATGAGTTAAACCAAGGTTATTCGATTGGCACCCTCATAATTTGTATAATGAGCGGTTCCGGCCTATTATCTTCAAAACAGCCTGACTATAAGGTACCCCATGTGCCTTGTGGATCGTACCAATTGATACCGCGTTGCAAAGGATGCTAATGATTGTTTTCTCAGTATACTGAGGTTACAGCCACTCAAAATCTCAAATTGAGTATGGAATGGTCGGTGACCTTAACCGTATCGATGTTGTCAATGACACGAACAAGAATAGACGTTTCGCTATAATCGCTGAATTACCAGGAAATCGTCACATACCGGGCTACTGTTTCAAGACCGATATCAGCCGTTATGCTTCATTACGGCTGGTCAGATTTATCGGAGTCTGATAGTCAGCTTCCCGAATTAGCCCGGTGTATTCTCCCAATCCTGTGCGGGCGGGCATGGTCGATAAGTTGGGGGGTGTTGTTGTGCAGCAGCAAGCCTGTGCAATCTGACGAGTTTCCGAAGCCAGCAACTTTATTATCTAACCAGCGTCGAGTCCTGTGACATTGGCTGGTCCGGGCAGTAAATGAGAACAGGCTATCCTTTTCAGGTTTGGATGGGTGGCTCTGAAATCTGGATAGCGATGTCTAAACCATGAGCTATCGGGTGGCAAACTTTGGTACCCCGGTTGAGTGGGGTGGCGAAGGAGAGCAGGACGGGAGTAAGAGAGGCTGAACATGACCCTGGGAGGGTTACTGATCAGAGTTGGGAATTTACAGCGCAGCGATGTCCGATGAGGGTGCTGCGGGTAAACAGGGAGAGTGTGGTGTTAACTATCTAACTGCGAGGTGTGATTTTGCAAACAGTAGTGAAGAAATGGTTCCGCGATAGGGATTCCGGGTTTCTCGATAACGGAGGGGGCCCGGACATAATGGTCCGTAAAGCCGATCTTGTTAACTGCCAGTTCTTGAAGGTTGGTGCAACGGTTGAGTTTGAATGTCACCCAACCAAGCAAGGGTTGGTCGCAAAAAAGGTGAAGCTCTCATTTCAGAAAAAGGCAAAACGCGAAGCGAAACGTGAACCCAACGGAAACCGCCAGCAGAATGGAAATCGTCAGCAGAGTGGAAATCGTCAACAGGACGGAAACCGGCGCGGCAAGGAGATTTATATCGGTGTCATGACGTAGTGTAAAGCCCATAGAATGGCTCGAGAGCCGGTCTCATACAGACCCGGTGAGCAAAGGATTACCTGCCACTGACACCTGTCAATGGCCTGCACAATTCAATTCATGGCGAAGCCATGTTGGGTTGTACTTCTAAATCCTCGGGTGTCGTATCCAGGCTGGATGCCAAGCCCCGTAAGCGCATCAGCAGTCTACTGGCTCCAGCACTGTTGCCCACGCTCTTTCCGGAGCAACCCATTTGGCTGCCCCCTCGTTGGTCATTGGCATAATAGTGGTGATGCTGACGGGTGATTTCTCTGGTCGATGGCTCAAGTTACGGCTGATTGCCGGTTAGATGACCGGGGCGCATTATTCTATTGCCCTGCTTCAGAGTGGTAAGAGATGCAGCACTACTGGCGAAAGGTTGGCCTGATAACAGCTTTTTCAACTCACCACAGTCTGGTACCCCGGTGCGCCTGTAGACCCCAGGTTAACAGTTGAGGACAATCTGAATAAGTCCACCCCGGGCTTTTCAGGGTGTAGCTATCTAAGAGTCGCCAAAAAAATATCCAGTTCGGCTCAGGTTACTCGGCTGACTCTTAAGCCTTAAGTCTGGTTGCCGTCGACGAGTGGATTTGGGTATCCTTCAACAGGTCCCTTTCATTCCTTAGTGTTCGAGAGGGAAAACTCTGAATTGTCGGCTTCGCTTTTCCAAAAAGAATCCTGACGGGAGCAGCTTTTTCGATGTCCAATGGAAAATCATTCAAAGGCCGTACCCTGGCCGCCACCGCTGATCTGAGTGTCGATGAACATCGCTACCTCTATCGAAAAACCCGGGAGCTCAAGGCGGCATGGACCTCCGGCGGGGATCTAACACCTTTCCGTATCGATGATCCGGAGCTGAGTGTCTACTTGATGTTTCTGGAAGATTCCACCCGTACTAAGGAATCTTTCCGAAACGCGGCCAAATTTCACAATGTGAAGCTCAATGTCTTCGACGTCTCATCCTCGTCCTTTAAAAAATCTGAGAGTCTGGTTGATACTATAAAAATGCTCTTTGGATACGGGCGGCGCTCCATTTTCGTTATGCGAACACGTATGGAGGGTGTTTGTCTGGCCCTGGAAGAGCAGATCGGTGAGTACGCGGATCGTATCGGCCGGGAGAGACCGGTATTTATCAATGCCGGCGATGGCCGGCATGAACATCCCACCCAGGAATTCCTGGACGAATTCACTTTTCTGGAACAGCTTGACTGGGATGACTCCCATATACATGTTGCCTTGATTGGTGACCTTCACCATGGACGGACGGTTCATTCCAAAGCCGACGGGCTGCGTGCCTTTCGATCGGTCACCGTTGATCTGGTGGCTCCCAAGGAGTTGACCCTCCCTCCATCCTACAGGAGCCGGATGGAGGACAATGGTTTTGAAATCCGGGAGTGGGGGAGCATTGAAGAGTACCTTGGTTCAGAGGAAATCAGTCGATGTTGGTATTTCACGCGTCTGCAACTCGAGCGGATGGGTGACGAGATTCGTGAGCGGGAGAGTGAACTTAGAGAGGCGGTGACCTTCCGACAGCGGTGGCTGGATAAACTGCCAGAAAACACCCGCTTCTTCCACCCACTTCCCCGTCATAGAGAGAAGCCGGTTATCCCTTCGTTTCTGGATGGAACGTCCCTTAACGGATGGGATGCTCAGAGTATCAATGGATACTTCACGCGAGTGATCGAATTAGCCATGGTTGCCGGTCAACTGGGGAACGATTTCGATGGTGTCGCCCCCATTCCGGAGAATAAGAAAAAGTCTTTCATCACCGAAGTGCCGATCAAACGCAAGTCCCGTGTAGAGGACCGATTCAAAGTCGGGATCAAGCCGGTGGATGACGGGACTGTGATCGATCACGTTGCGAAGGGTTTTACGCCCGAGGAAATCTGGGATCGTATCTATAAGATTCGACGCATCCTCAAACTCAACGTCCGGGGATCACACGGGGTATTCCATTCCGTGGATCCTAAGGATTACAAGGGCATCATGTCCTTGCCTGATATTCTGGAGATTGATCCTACCGAGTTGAAAAAACTCGCCGCTGTTTCTCCCGGATGTACCGTTAATCTCATCAAAGATCGATCGGTGAAGGCAAAATACCGTCTGGCCATGCCACCGAAGATCTATAACTTTGCGGAGATTTCCTGCAAGAACCCGGAGTGTGTCACTTGGCCGGGAGCCTATCAGAACGTACCGCCCCATTTCTACCAGACAGTCGGCGAGACATTCACTTGCCGTTACTGTGGCAGACGCCATAAATACGGAGATATATGGGACCTCTGATCCAGCCCGGAAGGGTCAGGCGCGTTTCGCAACAGCCATCTCACGACTCAATATTCGAAGCAGGTCACCTGGGTTCTGATCGGGTGTAGACGAGGCTGAAAAAACCCCGCTGGATCAGCGGGGTTCTGGAGGGTCCTGTTCTTTCTCTCCTTCGGTATCCTATCGAAGGGGTACCAGGTTATTGGGTGGTTTTCCTGCCCTGATACCTTCGGTAACCCAGACCGGCCAGTCCCAGTGCAAGCAATGCATAGGTGGCCGGTTCTGGAACCGCAGCACCCCCGTTACCGGCTATGATCTGGATATCGGTGCGGGCCAGTTCTGCACCGGCGCTGTCATAGGCGGCAAGATAAAAGTTGTAGGTACCATCGATCACAGGGTCGAAGCCGGTCAGGAACCAATGGGGTTTCCAGGAATTCTGTGCAATGTTGTTTTGAGCGATGAGTGCAGCGAAATTACCCTCACTTGTCGCTTCGATGCCTCCACTTTGGGGTGTTGTGTTAGTTCCCATCGAATGGTCCCAGAGCTGTAAACTATTGCCGGGATTAATGTCATTGATGGGATCAAAGACGATGAAGTTGGTGCCCAGCGTCGGATCGAAATCGAGTCCCAGTTCGTAGCTGAGGTCTCTCAGCTTATCACCAGTCGAGCCATCGAAATCGGTATTGATCGACCACTCAAAACTCCACTCTGCGGTTGGAGAAGACTGTGTAGGTGCAACGATCGCCTGGAAGCTGTATGTACCATCGCCATTACTGTTGAACGTATTCTGCGGAATCCCGGATGTATCGTGGCGTAGTTTTCCCCGCAGTCCCAGTTCGATACCGTCTACCCTGTCGGTGGTAAAGGATCCGTTGGTCACTCCACTTCCCATTACTACGTTGTTGGTCACGTTCTGATCGTACATGACGAAGGAAGCGGCGCTACCGGCGTAAGTCAACCCTGTGGTTAAGAGTAATGCTACGAGTGTTTTCCTGCTTTTTATTGTGTTCACGTTACTGGCCTTCTTTGTCTGACAAGGGATATACCCTAAAACTACCATGCAAAAAGGGAATGTAATTATTAGGGTAACTCAACGACTTATGTGTTGTTTATTTGTTACAGCAATAACTGTACCAAGAGCAATATATGCAGTTGATTGAGTGGGTTACAAAGGGTACTTCCGGTTCCTGGAGGCATTCTGTAAAATTGCCTGACAGATTTTAAGGGTGTGGCCTGCATGTGACAGGATAGGAATCGTACCTGCTCAGGGTGATGACCAGGGATTCAAAGCACCTCGAATGTTTCGTGGGCTTAATCAATGCCTGTGGTGAGACCCATACCTCTATCGTCATGTCTCAGCCCATACCACTGCGTTCTGTGAGTGCGCCCGCCGATTAACGGGAAGTAAGAACGACGTGGAGTCTGCCTGTCAGGCTGGGGATCTGTTGCAACAGTTCCGGTTTCAATTGGACCGGTCGGCCTGTTTGCCGGGGTTGTGGCCCTGGAGTTCAGGGTTTGACTGGAAGGCCAGGCCGGGCTGTCAGCCGGAGTGCAGATCCGTACAGAGCTGCCTTGTCATTCAGGATGACTTTAACCTTCATACGTTCCATCAGTGAGCTCATGCTTCCCTTGTCATTGAATGCTTGGATGAATGGAGCTTGCTTCAACCATTGAATGATTCTGGGTGCGATACCGCCACCGATGAAAACCCCTCCGGTGGCCATTGTCTTCAGTGCCTGGTTGCCCGTCTCGACCCCGTAAAGCCGGACGAACAGTTTCAGAGAATCGATGCATAGCTGATCGCTTCCAGCCTCGGCAGCCTGGGAAATTACAGCTGCCGGGTCATCCATGCCCATCCGGTCAGCCAGCCATGACGGTGTGGCTGTGGCTGTATGGGTGCACAGAAAGCTGTGGATATCCACCAGGCCAGGACCCGATAGTACCCGTTCCCAGCTGACGTGCCCGTACTTTTCACCCAGCCAGCTGTGCAGAGCGAACTCGAGATCATTCCGGGGGGAAAAATCACAATGGCCCCCTTCGGTTGCAAAGGGATGATAGCGGGCACCGTCCCAGAAAATCCCTGCCTGTCCCAGTCCGGTCCCCGCTGCGATGACCATGCGGTTTCCCATGGCATTGGAGGTACCTTCCTGCAGCGTGAGAAAGTCCTTCTGCTTCAAACCACCGATACCCCAGGCGGTGGCTTCGAGATCATTCAAAAGGATAACCCTTGGAATACCAAGCCGGCTCTCCATGGCATCGGCATCGATATGCCATGGCAGGTTGGTAATCCTGCAGGAGCGCCCATGGACCGGTCCGGCCAGGCCAAACCCGGCAGCGTCGGGTGACGCCCCGGCAGGAGCAAGAAACTGGTCGATGATGGCGTCCAGGGAAGAAAACTGCCGACTGACATAGGTCTGCTCCTGCAGGTTTTCCAACGTCTCATTTCGGGAGTCGAACAGGGCCAGCCGGGTTTTCGTGCCGCCGATATCACCCGCCAGAATCTTCATTCAAACTCCTCTACAAGGGATCGAATAACGGGAGACAGCTGAAACAGTGATCTCCAGAATCCACGAAGCCCTCATCAGAGGGCTTTGTGGTTGCAACAGGTATCTGGAATTCAAGCTATTTGCCGGCAATGTCTTCCAGTTTTTTTGCCTTGATCACCTGTCCATCCAGGACTGAGTCCTTGGCGGAACGGCCGAAAGCCACATCCATCAACTGACTGTAGTAGACCACCGGCATTTTGAACTGCGTGCCATGGCGCTGGTTGATCCTATCCTGGTAGATCTCCACGTTCATCTGGCAGACAGGGCAGGGGGTAACGATCATTTCTGCGCTGCTGTCATAAGCTGACTCGATGATCGTCTTGATCATATCCTGGGATTTCTCAGGCTCGGAGAAGGCCAGTGCACCGCCGCAGCACTGTACTTTCCTATCGTAGTTCTGCACCGGGTCTGCGCCCAGGGTCCCCACCAGTTTATCCAGGTACATTGGGTTCTCGAAGGATTCACCATCAATGCCAAACGGCCGATTGGTCTGGCAGCCCACATAACCGGCAATTTTCAATCCTTCCAGGGGTCGTTTAACCTTCTGCCCAATGCTTTCGTAACCGATATCCTCGATCAATACTTCCACCATATGGCGAATCGGGGTTTCGATCTTCAGTTTGAGCCCCGCTTCTGCCAGTGCCAGGTTGGCTTCGGCCATTAAGCCGGTATCGTCATGCAGGCGCTCGGAAGCCTCCCGGGTAGCCAGCCAGCAGGCTGCGCAGGTAGCCACGATATCCTGGCCGGTATTGTGCTCTTCGGACAGGGCGATGTTACGGGCAGACAGTGCCAGTCGCGGCAACTCACCCCCCCCTCCATAGCCGATGGAAGCTGCACAGCAGTTCCAGTCAGGGATCTGATTGAGTGTCACGTCGAGTTCTTCACACATGGTTTCGACGGACTTCTGCATATTGGATGAGGATGCGCCTTTCTGGGAGGAACACCCGGGATAGAAGGAATACTCTTTCTTAGCCATTGTTGTTCCTCTCAGTTATCACTTTTCTGGATTCGTGCATCTTCCAGTTCCTTTGCTTTTTTAATCATCTTCTGGAAGCCGGCAAGATCTTTGACCTTGTGGCCACCGAAGGCCTCTGTCGGGGACATGCGTTTGGCCTTGAACATATTCAGCCCTATATCCTTCATTTTCAGTGACGTTTTGATGCCTTCTCCAAAACCGTTCATGAAGTAAAGGCTCATGCCGAGCTTGAGTTCGTTGACCCGCCCTTTCTTGCTCAGATTATCCCAGAACATCTGGGCAAATCGCTGGGTGGGCTGGTTCCTGGGAACCAAACCCAGGCGCTGGGCGTAGTGGGCCAGACCATGCATGATGTGGGTGACGGGCAAGCCTCGGGGGCAGCGGGCGATGCAGTTATAGCAGGAGGTGCACATCCACATGGATTCCGAACCCAGAACCTCTTCCCGTTTCCCGGCACGGATCATCATAAAGATCTCCTGGGGCGGATGTTCCCAGGCGTTACCCAGAGGGCAGGAGCCAGCGCATACACCGCACTGCATGCACATTTTGACCCATTCGCCCTCTTCCACATTCGCCTCAACTTCCTGGAGGAAGCTGTTGCGATACTGTTCGATCATTGCGGTATTCAAATCACTCATGTTTTGTCCCCTTCGTAGGGTAGTCGGGGTTGCCGACCATTTCCACCCCACAAAAAGCTGTTGAATTCCAGCCGTCCCTGCCGCGATCAAGCCTCGACCTGAATGGACAGTCTGTCTGGTCGTCACGGATGGCGCGACAGTCCACAGACATCGCGACAGTCCACAGACATCGCGCCGCCGTTTCTTATCCTCAGAACTTGAACGGGCTCAGACCGATCTTGCCCACGGTATCCGCCATGTCGTTGATCAGTTTGGGTGCCCGTTGGATATCCGTGATAGCCACCTCGTAGGAGGCGACGCGTTCCGGCTCCAGGTCGAGCGTCTGCAGGGTATCCCCCACTTTGCTCATACGCTCCAAGCCCATCTCTGAACCTTTCACGAAATGGCACTGGTAGTCCTCACCCTTCTGACAACCCATCAGGACAATGCCGTCATAGCCGTTATTGAGAGAGTCGGTGATCCAGGAGAGGTTGACCGAGCCCAGGCAACGCACCGGTATGACCCGGGCCCAGGGATTGATCTCCACGCCATTCATGGCTGCCTGATCGAGCGCCGGATAGGCATCGTTTTCACAGGCGAGAACCAGGATACGGGGCTTCTCATCCCACTCCTCGGGAATCTCACAACTCTTGATCTGCTGGCCTACGGTATCCACAGAATAGTTTTCAAAGGAAATAACGCGAACCGGGCAGGCACCCATACAGGTTCCGCATCGTCGGCAGCGCGCTTCGTTGAACATCGGGTAGCGCTGTTCGTCCTCGTTGATGGCACCGAAGGGGCATTCCACCGTACAGCGCTTACATTGGGTGCAGCCTTCCTTGCGAAAACTGGGATACGAAAGATCCCCCGCCCGGGGATGAGCGGCGAGGCCCTTGCCGGCATTCTCAGCGGCTTGAATGGCTTTCATGGCGGCACCGGCCGCATCGTCGGTTGCCTGACGCATGTCCATGGGTCGGCGGGTCGGGCCGGCGGCATAGATACCGGTACGACGGGTTTCGTAAGGAAAACAGATGAAATGGGAATCGGTGAAGCCATACTTGAGGTGAGGCAGGTCGGTTCCCTGGCGATAGTCCAGGTTGAGAATAGAGGGCGGCGCATGCTCCAGTAATTGCCTCGCTTTCTCTTTTTCCGTTTCATCCTCGGCTTCGTCAACTGCCAGCTGGGCGTAAGGGTCGGGTCCGGTATTGGGCATCATGCCTACGTCGAGAACGACCAGATCGCACTGCATGCTTGCATCGTCATTCAGTATCAGATCTTTGAACTTCACTTCCAGCGTGTTACCCGGTACCACTTCCGTCACACTGCCCTTGGCAAAGGTGACCATCTTCTGCTGACCAGCCCGGTAGAAATCCTCACCGGCAGCACCCGGGGCCCTGAGATTGTCGAACAGGATGGTGGTGTCGCAGTTGCCGTTGAGTTCCTTGAAGTACATGGCCTGCTTGATGGCGATCAGATCACCGATACCCGAATGGTAGGGCAGCTGGTTGTCTTCCACTGAGTTCTGGCCGACGTTCTGCAGAAAAGCGACCGACCTGATCTCTTTACCGTCGGAGGGGCGTTTGATCGAACCACCGTCAGCTTCCTTGACCAGTTTTTCCAACTCCTCATTGGTTACGATGTCGGTACTTTGCCCATACCGGTACTGGGTCAGTGCACTGGGATCGTACAGATTGAAACCAGTAGCCTGAATGATGGCGCCGATAGAGAGGGTTGCGGTACTGTCGGATTCCGTTGCGATCTCCACCTCAAATCGTCCCGGTGCCCCTTGGGTTCTGGTGACTTTGCTGTTGAGGTGCACGGAGATGTTGTCGCTGGCCTGGATGTCTGCGATCATCTGGGCAACACCGGTATCCTGGGGATCGGTATAGGGGGAGCGTGTCGGTATCGACTTGTAGTAGCCGGCGGCATGTCCGCCCAAAGTACCCATCTGCTCGACCAGGTGGACCGGGTATCCGGCTGCTGAAGATTCCAGCGCCGCGGTCATCCCGGTGATGCCGCCACCCACGACCAGAATGTGCTTATTCAACTCCTGTTCGCCGGAAGGGGAAGGTCTGGTCATGAACTTGACTTCGGCACAACCCATACGGATGTAATCTTCCGCCATTTCCTGGGTGGTCTCCCGGTTTTCGTCGGTGTCCGGTCGTACCCAGATCACCCCTTCCCGAAGATTGGCCCGTGATATGGCCACGTCGGTAAAATTGAAAGCTTCAACTTTGGCCCGGCGGGAGCAGGCGGCGACCATCACGTGGGTAACCCCATCGTTGGTGATGTCATCGCGGATCATCTGCACGCCTTCCTTGTTGCACAGCATCTCGTGTTGCCTGCAGGACTGCATCTTGCCGTCACGGGTTGCGATCGTTTCCAGTTGACCGGCATCCAGCCGATCACCAATACCACAGCCGGTGCAGATATAACCGACAAATTTCTTATCGTCCGCCACCTTATTGACCCTCCATTCCAGCCACGCGGTTAACAACCTGAATGGCGCGCAGAGCGGCGCCGGTAGCCTGCTGGACTGCACGATTCACGTCCAGGGCATCGGAGGCGCAACCTGCGGCAAACACACCGCCGTTCTCGGGGGCCGGCTCGATAAAACCCTCTTCATTGATGCTGATGTCGACCGGAAAACTGGACTTGTCCACGCTCGGCTCCATGCCAATGGCGAGCACCACCAGATCGTATTCCGTTGAATATCGGTCATACCCGCCACTACCGTCCCGGTTGTAGCTTTCCACGTCCACCCCGTGAAGCACGGGATTGCCGTTGCTCCGGTTTTCGGTAATAGAGGCCACTTTCGATTTTACGAAGGATACGTTCGAGTTGTCCTTGACCCTCTGGTAGAAATCTTCAAAACGGTCGATGGCGCGAATATCGATGTAGTAAACCGTGGATTTACCCTCATCCCCCCAGGCTTCCTGCACGAAGTGGGTCTGTTTCAGGGTTGCCATGCAGCAAATGCGCGAGCAGTGCAGCAGATGATTGTGGTCCCTCGAGCCAGCACACTGGATGAAGGCGATGTTCTTTGCCTCTTTTCCATCGGAAGGTCTGATCAGCTGACCACCGGTCGGCCCCTGGCCGTCGGCCATGCGCTCGAACTCCACATTAGTGATGACGTTGGCAAAACGATCATAGCCATAGGGCTGAATCTTGTTGGCGTCATAGGGGCGCCAACCGGTTGCCCATACGATGGCGCCGGCTTTGAAGGTGATGTTCTCTTCCTGCATGTCCAGGTCGATGGCGTTGACCTTGCAGGCTGTCCTGGCTTTGTCGGCATCGTCGGTACCGATGACGCGCGGATCCAGGACATACTGTTGGGGATGGGCCATTTTATGGGGAAGGTAAGCGCCCTTGCGTTTGCTGAGGCCACCCAGGCCATAGTTAAACTCGTTGTCAAACTCCGCTTCCACCGCACGGTTGCAGTCACCGCAACCCGTGCAGTTTTCATTGATGAACCGGGGGCTGATTTTCACTGTCGCGCTGTAGTCCCCGGCTTCCCCTTGAACGTCCGTGACCTCTGCCATCGTGATGATAGTGAGATTGGGATTCATCTTGGCCCGTCGCTGGTTTATCTCCAGACCGCAGGTTGGAAAACAGAGTTTAGGAAAATATCGATACAGCTGGGTGATGCGTCCCCCGACAAAGGGGCGTTTTTCAACCAGTACCACCTGCTTCCCGGTTTCTGCGGCTTCCAGGGCAGCGGTTAAGCCACTGATCCCGCCACCCACCACCAGGATGGTCTGGTTGGTTGCAATTACTTCTGTCATGGATGGTCCTCCGTCGCGGAAAGGGGCTTTATTCTTCAGTATCCGGCGCAGATTACTAGTTGACTTTGAAGCTGGGTTATTTCACTATTACAGGGCACAAAACCTGCCAGTATTTCAGTATTCGATAAGATACTCTTCTTGGCTCTTCCCGGCTACTGATTCGCGCTCAAGCTTTCGATCGAAGTTTCCAATGTGCTTATAGAGCCTGTGTATGTCCTGTTCATCAAAGGACAGGCTTTTTCCTGAACCTATTGAGATTCTCCGGCTCTGCTGGCAAATTGCTATTGTCAGTGGTCAGCGGAAGGGCGTTCGGGGAATCATGCCGGGGCGCTTCTCTCAACTTTCTCGAATCTTTGGAGGATGTATGAAAAGTAAAATCGCACTTATTACCAGCTTCATCATCGGAGTGAGTGGATCAGTATCGGCACAACCCGGTTATTACTACGGGACCGGGCCTGGTACCGACACAAGGCAGGCACAGATGCCGGATCCCGGCAGGATTCTGGAGCAGGGTTTACAACGGTTAATCATGTTTCTGAGTCACAAAAATCGGCCGGCGGATGCCCAGATAGCTGCATTTCTCGATGGGGAGATCGCCCCCTATTTCGACTTTAATTACATGGCTCGTTGGGCAGGAGGCCGGTTGTGGCAGGCCATGACGCCCCAGCAGCGGAACGAGTTCGAAGGTGAGTTGCAGCAGATGTTTCTGGGTACACTGGCCAGTCGCCTCAGTGGTTACAGCGGGCAGCAGGTCCGGGTCATGCGTCCCAGGGCGGGACGTACCAATGAGGTGACCGTGGACGTGGCGGTCCTCAACGAGGGGGGGTATCCGTCGAGACTGAAGTTCCGGTTCTATGCCTCCAGCGAAGGCTGGAAAATATTCGATGTTGCCGCCAACGGCAGCAGTGCCGTGATGCACTACCGAAAAATGTTTCACAGCAGAATGCGGAAAAGAGGTAACAGCAGCGGAAATCGCTGGCGCTCCCGCTATTGAAATGGCTGACAGGCCTGTTGAGTTTCGGAGATATTGTCTTGCGGAGTTGAGTTTATCCTGAATAGCCAGATATCCAACTAAGGGCTCGCGCAAAAAGCAAGTTCACATTTCTGAGCGTCGAGGCGCCCGGCCGCCAAGGCGTGAGGAACGCGAAGAGTGAACTATTCAAGCAACGAACAACACAGGCAGACGGGATGGATCGGCGGTCATACGTGTGAAGTTATTTTGAAGCGAGCCCTAAGAGCCGACTCGGACTCGATCGGAAACTTTCCCGTCACAGGGGTGGTTGCCGATCGGGTCCCTCCCTCCATACTGGACGGGTACGACTCGCTCCAGTGTATTAAATGCTGTTATTTCCAGTATTCCCTCGATTCTGTGCGCGAACGACCCGCTACACCAATAGCAGTGGCTAGATCACAGCAGAGCGGGCTTTACCATTTCAGGAGGCTGTTCTGATGGCTTTTAAGATGATTGGAAACTGCCCACTCCCCGGAAATTACCCTCCGTGGGCGGTCTGTGGAGGAAGTGTCTCTGGCAGGGATGCCGAAGCCAAGTCTACAGGGAGGTGTTTACGACGTCTTCCGAAACAGATCGCCCATGGGGCGTGAGTAGATACGATGATTGATAACTCGGACCGGAACCAACGCGACAGTACCCGCCGCTTTGGAAAAGGTATGTTCTTCGCCGCCTGGCTGCTTCTGATGGGGATGCTGGCATTGATGTTCGATTCCGTACTGCAACATCAGACAAACCCCAACAGTGATCCGGAAGGTCGGGTGAGTTCCCATGGTTCCAGGGAGGTAACGTTATTGCGAAATCGTGCTGGCCACTATGTCGCTACCGGGATAATCAATGGATCCAGGGTAACCTTCCTGTTGGATACCGGGGCCACGGATGTGGCGGTATCGGAACAACTGGCCACTCGGCTTGGACTCAAAAGAGGTCGTGAGTCACGAAGCAGAACGGCTAATGGTACGGTGCGAACCTGGCGTACTCATCTGGATGAAGTGGGTATTGGTCCGATCCGGTTGAAGGATATTCGAGCATCCATCCTACCGAGCATGAATGGAAACGAGGTGCTGCTCGGGATGAGTTTTCTCAAACAGTTGGAGCTCGTCCAGCGAGGTGACAGTCTGACGCTGAGACAGATCGATTAGGATCAAGCCTTAGCTACCGCCCGCTTAAATGGGCTTGAAAACAGTCCTCCCGATAGCGCCCGATAGCGTATGTTGTGCCGGGGGCAGTAAACGGGGTAGCGGACGCCCGGCACGAAAAAGGCAGCTATCCGTATCCACGGTTAGCTGCCTCTAATTCAGGCAATGCTGATGGCCTGCAGATTTACAACATCTCTTTCAGTGCCTTCAACGCCGTCACCTTTACCACGGTCGTGGCCGGTTTGGCGGCTATCGTAATAGTTTCCCCGGTCGCTGGATTTCGTCCCACTCTGGATTTGCGGGCAGGTTTCTTGACCCGGCGAACCTTTACTCCGGTTTCAGGAATGCTGAACTCTCCCGAACCACGGCGCTGCATGTGACGCTGAACGAGAGTGCCTAATGCGCCGAATACATCCGCTACCTGCTTACGGGTCAGGTCGGTCTCATCCGCGATGGCCTGGAGGATCTGAAGTTTGGTCTGGCGAGTACCAATGGACTTGAGTTTTGCTGGAGCTGCAGTTGTTTTCTTGGCTACAACTTTCTTTTTCGCAGCGACTTTCTTAGTTGTAGAGACTTTCTTTTTTGTTGCAACTTTCTTCTTAGTGGCGGCAGTCTTCCTCACCACGCTCTTAGTCACTGCTTTTTTCTTGGCGGCCATAAATAACTCCTGAATTTGGGGGGGGGTGTATCCAGGGTAAACATAGCACAGAATTTTATTCTGCCCATAGTTTTTCACACCTGAATTCTACCTTAAATACGCGATTGATCACGTATTTAGAGCTGCTTATCGGCTACCGTGGCACTAAAGTTTAGGAAAAGTTGTACTATTTTTCGCGTAATTCCGGATGATTGGTTCTTCGGTACAACAGCTTTCACCCTGTAAATTATCGTTTGGATACGCTTTTGGTGTATGAGACACGGTGGGGGGAGTGTTGTATTCACTGTCAATA
This sequence comes from Gammaproteobacteria bacterium, assembly GCA_024227135.1. Lineage (GTDB taxonomy): Bacteria > Pseudomonadota > Gammaproteobacteria > Chromatiales > Chromatiaceae > JAHEHQ01. The sequence goes on along the minus strand of JAAELC010000042.1, from coordinate 8,317 downwards.
GATTCTTTTACACCACTATGCAGACCCCTCCGCGTCGACTATCGCCTTTACCGGTCAGCCCCGTGGCGCCAGACGACATCACCGTGTGTGCGCCGCCAAAAAAGAGGTTTTTCCCCGGCCAGAGCCGGTGCTCGGGAAAAGCTTTCCAAAGCTGTTCCAGTGTATCCGGTGCGGGTCCAGTCTCCAGATTGAGTAAATTCGATTCGTAGTGAATGCGCGGCTGCTCCACGGCCGACTCGATGTCCATTCCAAATTCCAGCAGATTGACCAGCACCTGGAGTACCGCGCTGCGAATTCTGTTGGAGCCCCCGGAACCGGTGGCGATCAGGTATCCCTGGTCTGATGTGACCAGGGTCGGGGCCATCATGGAAGCGATGCGTCGATCGGTGGGCCATCGGTGAAAACCATGGGGATTGATATCTTCTTCACCCAGCATGTTGTTCATCATTATGCCGGTTTCCGGTATGACATACCCGGAGCCCTCACCATTCGATAGGGTCATACTGGCCATATTGCCCTCTGTATCCATGACACTTATCTGGGTCGTGCCCCTGGGGAATTGGTGGTGTCCGGCCATGCTCGATCTGAAATTCTGCAGGTATTCCTGGCTGAGGATCTGTTTCGCGGTGGAAGTTGAAAGGTCCAGGTCGACGCCTTGCTGCCGTCGCAAGCGCTGAGTCAGTTCTTGAGCCTGTGCTATACGCAGGAGATGATCGTGGTCACCCGCTTTGAAACTGCCCAGCTTTTCGGTTTCAAGCAGAGCCAGGCTGAAGGCGATCAGCGTGCCGCCGAGTGAGGGTGCCGGATTGGCAAACAGTCGGAAGCCATGATAATCGAGTTCCAGGGGGAGGCGTTTCTCCACCTTATAGGCGCTGAGGTCTTCTTCCCTCAGATACCCGCCCCGCTCCCTGCATTCTCGAATCAGCTCCTGACCGATTTCCCCGAGATAGAACAGGTCTCCTCCCTCCCGGGCAAAGTGTTCGAAGGTATCGGCCATCTCCCGCTGGTAAAGCGTTGCACCGGGTTTGGCGATCTGATCCGGTGAATTCGATTCCGCATGCAGGCGCAGCGCCCCCGGGCTGGACTCGATGATGGGGGAGATGACGTCAGTGATGTAGTGTTGCAGTGTGTTGATGGTGACACCCCGGCGTGCCGCGGCCCGTGCCGGTTCGACAATCAGATCCAGTGGCATCCGGCAAAGATCGCGGTGGATGGAAAAGATTCCTTTCACCATGCCCGGCGTGGCGATGGAACCGACACCGATATGAAATTCCTGCTGCGCCGTCCCGAAATCGGCTACGATCGGGTAGAAATCGACGTCTCCAGAGGGCTTTTTCCTGCGCGGGGTGTGGGCAAAAAAATCGTACAGAAGCGGGGATTGTCCGGTCTTTCGTGACAGTAGAAATCCCCCGCCGCCCAGAGAAGCCAGCACGGGTTCTGCGACACAGCTGGCAAACAGCGCAGTCAGCGCCGCATCAAATGCATTGCCGCCTTCGGCCAGCACCATTGCGGCAGCCTGGGCGGTTACCTCGTGGCCCGCGGCAACGACTCCTCTGGTTTTGGTCATTCAAAGCTCCACTGTGGGTGGTTCATGCGAAGAAGGGGGCCAGCTGTCGAAAGCGATATGGGTGATTCGAGCCTAAAGTTCCCCCCCCTATATGCCGATAAATCCAGTGTTTCCCCTGATGATTGACACTATTGTACCTGTCATGTTGAATGATTATCCAACCTAAGGAGGCAGGCTAAAGGTAGCCGCTATGGCGATAGCTCCAAAACAGAAAGCCCTCAGAATTCTCAAGAATCTGGTACCGTTGAATCTGCTTCCGGAAGATGATCTTGAAAAGCTTCTGGACAACGCGGTATTCGAAAAGCTGAATAAGAACCAGATCCTTTTCAAGGAAGGGGACAAGGACCACGAGAACGTCTATCTGCTTTCCGGCAAAGTGAAGCTCATATCCGCTGGAACAGAGATGGACAGGGTTCAGGCCGGCAGCGAAACGGCACGTTTTCCCCTGGTACATCAGATCCCCCGCAGATTCACCGTCGTGGTTCTCAATAAGGCAGAAGTGGTCCGGCTGGACAGCCGGTTGCTGGGGGAACTCGTCGATAAAGCGGGGCGAAAAGGTGACGGGGTAGAGGACCTGGATACCGGGGATGACGACGACTGGATGAACAAACTGCTCCAGTTGAGGATTTTCCAGCAGATTCCTCCGGCCCATATTCAGAAAGTCATGATGTGCATGGAGGACATGAACACCAGGCAGGGTGATGTCATCGTAAATCAGGGAGATGAAGGTGACTATTTCTATCTGATCAATAAAGGGCAATGTGGTGTGAGCCGCATCAATGCCCCGGGTGAGGAGCCCCAGCAGCTGGCGAAACTGGGACCAGGCGATAGTTTTGGAGAGGAGTCACTGCTTTCAGGGCAGGTCAGAATGGGTTCGATCACCATGCTGACAGACGGCCACCTGTTGAGACTTCGCAAGCAGGATTTCGTTCGGTATGTAAAGGACCCGGTTACCAGCGTCATCGATTACAGGAAGGCGCTGGCCGAAGTTGAGAACGGCAGTACCTGGATCGATGTAAGATCTACCCAGGCATTCGAGCGATTCCGTATCCCGGGTAGCGTCAGTCTGCCCATGGGCTCATTGCGATACCAGGCTTCCACACTCGACCCTGAACGCAGTTATATTGTCTGCGATGACCATGGTAGTGACAGTGTTACCGCGGCGTTTCTGTTGATGGAGCTGGGCTTTCAGGTCTCCAGTCTCGACACGGGACTATCAGCGTTACCCCAGGATGTATTCGAAGGCGAATGGACACCGGAATTCGGGGCGGCTGATGACAGCGGGGCGGATTTCGTACCCGGGGATGAGGTCACGCCAGATGTTGGGGATTCATCACTTGAACCTCCCGTAGAAGAGCAAACTGAAGTTACGGTCATCTCGGAGCAGCAGGTAGAACAGATTGCAGGGCTCGAACAGCGACTGGAAGAGGCTGAGCAGGCACTGGCCGAAACCGAAAAAGAAGTACTCGCCGGGCAGGCAGCACTGCAGGAGGCCGAAGCGCTTTCGCAACGTCTCGAGTCCGAACTATCTGAATCTCAGAAAGTGGCGGCGCAGGTGGATACCCTGGGGGACGAAGTAAGAGCGCTGGAGGGCCATGTAGAGAAAGAAAGCGAACACTCGAAACGACTGGCAACGGAAAAAGATCAATTGCAGTTCGAACTGGTGGAAGGGGGTAAGGAGCTGGTCAGTCTCAAGAACACGCTCAAAGAACGTGACGAAGAGATTGGAAAGCTGTCGTCCAGGTTGTCGAGGGTCAACATACAGCTGAAGGAAAAGAGCGGTAGCGACGAAACCGGGCAGTTGAGAGACGAACTGGCTGAAGCGGTGTTGAGAAGGGAATCCGCAGAGCGGGAACTGAAGAATGTGACGCAGTTGCTGGAGCACCAGAATACCGAAAGTGAGCAGATCAAAGTACTGGAGGCGGAGCTGGAGACCCTCACCGATGCGCTGGAAGAGTCGGACAACTCCGGTGAAAGCGCGATTATGCGGGTGGCGGAACTGGAAGATGGGGAAAACCGGCGCACTAAGGAGCTGGAGGCGTTGCGATCGCAAGAGCATGAACTGACATTGCAGGTCACCGCCATCGGCAATGAGAAAAAAGTGCTGCAGCAGGAGTTCGAAGAATTCCAGGAACTGTTGGATGTGCGTAACAAGGAAGTGGAACATTTGAAGGAGCAGGCACACAACTCCCGAATAGAGGTCGATTCTACCACCTTGGAGATAAAGCAGTTGAAACGGGAGTTGGGTGAAGCCAGACTGGAAGCTGAGGAGGCTGAACTGAAACGCAAGGAAGCCGTGGATTCCCGTCAGCAGGTTACTGATGCGTTGTATCGGGCCAGGCAGCAGGCGGATGAGTCCGAGTCCAAAGGAAAAGCGGCTCAATTTATTGTCGAGGATGAAGATCATTCGACCAGAAAACTCGTTCTGGGCGCCGTTGCCGGTGTGATTCTGACATTGGGCCTGGTTGAAGGATTCTCTTTCTTGAGTGGCAATGGAGAGATAATTTCATCCCTGCTCAATAACAGGGAGGGTGAAATTCCTGCCGAAATGGTGCAGATTGCGTCAGAACCCACGGCGGCCGGTAAGAAATCCAAAGACTGATACTGCCCTCTGTGCCGGGAACTGTTAGCATGTCCCGACTATGCGAATTCTGGGTGTAGGTACCGCCACTCTCGATATCATCAACAGCGTAGCGATCTATCCGTCGGAGGACGACGAGGTTCGAGCGCTGGGGCAGCGCATCAGCCGTGGCGGTAATGCAACCAACACACTGATTGTGCTCAGCCAGCTGGGCCATGACTGCACCTGGGCAGGCACGGTGGCTGATGATACCGGTAGTCACCTCATTTCACAGGATCTCAACCGCTTCGACGTGGCCATGGATCATGCCGTTCCCCTGGCAGGCGGACATACTCCCACTTCCTGCGTAACGCTCGATCTCAAAACCGGTAGTCGCACTATCGTTCATTTTCGGGATCTGGCCGAGTACAGTTTCGATAATTTTACCGGGGTGGATCTCGATCGGTTTGACTGGATACACTTCGAAGGGAGAAACATCCCTGAGCTGGAGAAAATGCTGCTGCGGGTAAGAGCCAGAAAGGGGTCGGGCTGTTCCCTCGAGATCGAAAAACCCCGGGCCGGTATCGAACAACTTTTTCCGATGACTTCCCTGCTAATGTTTTCCCGACACTACGCCCGGGTTCGTGGCTTTGAGGATGGAGCGTCTCTGCTGTCCGCCGTCGGGAGGGACGTTGAAGAAACCACCGTGATGACCTGCACCTGGGGTAAGCGGGGTGCCTGGCTGCGGGAGGGGCAGGGCCAGCTTATTCATAACCACTCGCACCGTGCAGATGTTGTTCTGGATAGCCTCGGTGCCGGCGATGTCTTCAATGCCGGATTGATACATGGCATGCTTGAAAAACACACAAAGATCGATGTGCTGGATGGTGCCTGCCGCCTCGCCGCCAGAAAAGTCGGCCAATCGGGTTTCGAGGGATTAGCAGGAACTTCTGGAGTCTGTTGATCAGGGGGGCGGTGCCAATCCGGAATGTCGCCCCAGGGTGCGCATCGGGGCGAGAACCGCTTTCCTTCCCGAATGACGATACGTTGTCCATGAAAACTGATGTAACTGCTCATCCCCCAGAGACAACCCCCCCATGGGTGGTCTGTGGAGGAAGTGTCTTTGGCAGGGATGCCAAAGCCAAGTCTACAGGGAGGGTTTTACGATGTCTTCCGGAGCAGATCGCTCATGGGGGATGAGTAGATACAGAATAGGTAGATATCGTATTGGCGGAGTGCGAATGACGAAATTGAAAGTGAGTCAACTGAATAAGTTGAAGGATCCGGGTTCCAGGGGATTTACCCTGGATTTGGTAGAGGGCGGGCAGGAAGCTTTCGTGGTAAAAAAGAATGACAAGCTCTATGCCTACCTGAACAGCTGCCCCCATACCGGTGCTCCTCTGGATTGGGTACCTCATCAGTTTCTGAATCTGGAGGGTAACCTTATTCAGTGTGCGGTACACGGAGCATTGTTCGAAATCGATACCGGGCTGTGCGTTTATGGCCCTTGTGTCAACCGGCGGCTTGAACCCCTAAAGCTGGAGATCAAAAATGGGAAGCTGGCCTGCACTACTCGTCATTCCGAATGACCACAGTACAGCCGGTTCGAAGAAAACCGACCCATACTATTCATAGCTTCGGATGACTACTGTACCGGCCAGTTTATCGTGCCAACTCTGTTTGCGCCGATCGACAGCAACCCACAACAATCCGAGAAACAGGGGAAGTATGGATATCAGGTAGGCAAAATACCGTCCCACCAGTTGACCGGTGGAGGGTGCTCCCAGAGTATCCGCTGAAACGATTTTGGCGTGAATCAGCATTTTCCCTGGTGTTGCAGACTTATAGCGCCAGAACAGTATCACCGCAACGGCCGGCAGCAGGTGGGAGATGATGAATTGCTCCCAACCGCCCACGACTCCCTGCAGGTCTGGTTGGAAATACGCCGGACCGTATGCGGCGTAGAGCAGGGGGCTAGTGATTGCGGCCAGCAGGATCGCATCAATCAGTGTGGCACCCACCCGGGGCCAGAAACCGACGTATTCAATAACAGCTTCTTTTGCCCATTGCTCGGATTCAGATGGCTCTGTTACCATTTTTAAACTCCCGGTTCGTGTGCTGTGAAAAACCTGCAAATCAGAAGCCGTTTCCGGCATATTCTTCATTTTTTCTTGGCTAACAGGATGGTTGGCCCCATTATAGTCAATTTCGGGGGCTGGGCTGTATGGCGTTGCTGGGAGAACAGTTTTCTGAGACCTTTCACTGGTGGGCCACCCTCCTGTATGGGGTGACGATGCTGTATGCGCTGCGCCTGGCTTATTGGCCACGTTTAAAGAACGCTGAGCAAACCCATGTGTTTTTTGGTGCTTGCGTGGTCCTCCTTCTGTTGTGGCAGGTAGAGGCCCCCGTGAATACCGGTTTGAGTTTCCACTTGTTGGGGGTGACGACGATCACTCTGATGTTCGGCTGGTCTTTCGCCGTCATCGGCAGCACTATTGCCCTGGTGGGCGTGACGCTGAACGCAGGTCAGAGCTGGCAGGGATTTGCACTCAATGCCATCGTCATGGGTGTTCTTCCCGCCACACTGAGCCAGTTCATACTGGTTCTGGTAAGATCATTACTGCCTAAGAATTTTTTTATATTTGTGCTGGTCAACGGTTTTCTGACAGCAGGATTCGTCGCCGTAGTCAGCGGCTATCTGGCAGTGGGTCTGCTGATGTGGAACGGATCTTTCAGTATGCTGGAACTGGAACAGAACGTCATTTCGTTCTTTCCGCTGATGTTTCTACCAGAGGCGATGTTAAATGGATGGCTGATCACCATCATGGTACTTTACCGTCCTGAATGGGTCAGTAGTTTCAGTGACGAACTCTATCTCAAAGGTAAGTAGGAGAGCGACTTGAGCTGGTGGGGAAAATTAGCCGGTGGTGCATTCGGCTTCGTGCTCGGGGGACCTATCGGCGCAATGCTTGGCGCGGTTCTGGGTCACAATCTGGATAAAGGTCTCAAGGGCTTCAGGACTGAAGAAGAGTTGGAGCCCGGTGAGCAGGAGCGGGTTCAGACCGCTTTCTTCACCACCACCTTTTCCGTGATGGGGCACCTGGCGAAGACCGACGGTCGGGTTTCAGAAGTCGAGATTGCTGTAGCCAAGGCGGTTATGAGCCATATGGAACTCAGTCCGGATATGCGCAAGGCCGCCATGCGCCTGTTCAATGAAGGCAAGGCACAGGATTTTCCTCTCGATGAAATACTCGAGCAGTTTCGCAGGGAGTGCCATCGTCGCCGTACCTTGATCCAGATGTTTATCGAGATTCAGCTTCAGGCCGCTTATGCCGACGGCAAAATCAACTCAGCGGAAGAGCAGCTGCTGCTCCATATCTGCCGGAAACTGGGGATACCGGAGTTTCTTTTTCGCGGGCTGGAAAGGATGATCCGTGCGGAGCAGCGGTTTTCCGGTCAGGGTGATCAGGCCGCCCCAGCCGGTCCTTCGGTGGAAGACGCTTACGCGATACTCAACGTGTCATCGAGTGCTTCCGAGTCGGAGATAAAGAAGGCCTATCGGCGACAGCTCAGCCAGCACCATCCGGACAAACTGGTGGCCAAGGGGTTGCCGGAAGAGATGATGAAACTGGCGGCAACGAAAACTCATGAGATTCGTCAGGCCTATGAGCTGGTGAAAGCCGCCAGAGGCTGGTGAAAAATTCAGTCCGTCGTTGGTGGGTGAAGTTCGGCGATCACCACACTTTACCGGCAGCAATCACTCGCTTGCAGGACTGAATTATTCAACAAGTCCAGCCCTTACTTACCCACCCTCGTACAAATCTGGTTTGAGGACAGGTGGCATTTGCAGGTGGAAACCACGCTGCTGGAGGTTATCGATAACTTTGGATACCTCCTCCCTTGCCAGCCTGCGTTCCGGATGCAAGTCCAGTTGCATCACCAGTTCCGGACTGCCGAATTGCTCCATCAGCAACTTCGGAACATCGTCGAAAGCCTCTTCCCCGGTAAGATAAAGAAACATTTCGTCTTTGCGGCTGCTGCGATAGATCCAGCAGGGGACTATCTGATTCATAGCTTTAGGGCCTCGGAAAATATGATTTGTCCCAAAATGGCGCCGAATTGTTGTCCAGATTCAAGGCGTGATAAGGGGCGCATAGCCGTTCTATGTAACCCTTGTCGCAACACGGAAG
>JAAELC010000041.1 GCA_024227135.1 Gammaproteobacteria bacterium | reverse complement strand
CTGTCAATAGGTCCATGTAGGCTTGGCTCTGGCATCCCTGCCAAAGACACTTCCTCCACCGACCGTCCATGGGGGTTAATCTCTGGGGGGTGAGCAGTTACGTTGAGAGAATGCCAGAACGGTGGGGCACCCCCTTCACTCTTCTGTTTCCGATTGTTCCATCGTGTAACCTGCTTTTTGACTGGTGCAGATCATTTACTCCTGTTCGGTATGTGACTATTCTTTAGTAAGGAGAGAGTCAACCGATCTGCAGAAAGGGGGGATCATGCCTGCCAGGTCCGGAGTCGAGTCGGTCGCCGTGCCCGCCGTGGAGCCACCACAGAACGGCACTGCCATTCAAAGTAACGTTGCTTCCAGGATACCGGTTTCAGGGACATCGAAAGGATCCGGCTCCCCCAGCTATTCCCTCCCACCCTCTAATTTCAGCCCCCAGGTTGCGGTGACCCTGGATCGTCTTTTCAACGCCTATATCGCCAATTTCACGGGTGGGACCGATCCCCGTGTCATCCCCCTGGCCTACCTGGACTGGTGGGTAAAACTCTGCTGGTCGCCGGGTACCCACGCGCGATTGAGTGAAAAGGCCACACGTAAAGCAATACGTTTTGCCCTCTACACGATGCAATCCCTGGCCGACCCCCAGAATGCCCCTCTGGCCGTGGAGCCGCTGCCTCAGGATCACCGTTTTCGGGCGCCAGGCTGGAAGACCTGGCCTTACAATCTGATGAGTCAGTCATTTCTGCTTTCCCAGCAATGGTGGGCCAATGCGACGACGGGGGTTCCTGCATTGAACAGGAATCAGAAAGAAATCGTTACTTTCATGACCCGTCAAATGCTGGACCTGGTTTCGCCTTCCAATTACCCGCACACCAATCCGGAGGTAGTGGAGGCCATATCCAGGGAGGGCGGAGCCAATCTAACCCGTGGCTGGGGGAACTGGTGGGACGACTGGTTGCGGCGATCCAGAGGCGAAAAGCCAGCGGGCACGGAGCAATTCCAGCCGGGAGCACAGGTGGCAGCGACACCGGGAAAAGTGGTTTTTCGCAATCATCTGATAGAGTTGATTCAATACACCCCGACCACTGACCGGGTTTATCCGGAGCCGTTGCTGGTCGTGCCGGCCTGGATTATGAAGTACTACATTCTGGATTTGTCGCCCCATAACTCCCTGGTCAGATACCTGGTGGGAAAGGGGCACACCGTCTTCATGCTTTCCTGGCGCAACCCGACCAGCGAAGATCGCCATCTCGATATGGAGGATTATCGACGGGCTGGTGTGATGGCTGCATTGGGTGCTATTGAGCAGATTCTGCCTCATCAGCCGATCCACGGAGCTGGTTATTGCCTCGGCGGGACACTCTTGACGATCGCTGCCGCGGCTATGGCCCGTGATGGTGACAATCGCCTCAAATCCATCACGCTGCTGGCCGCCCAGACCGATTTCAGCGAAGCAGGCGAGTTGATGCTCTTCGTCAACGAAACCCAGGTGAGCTTTCTCGAGAGCATGATGTGGGACCGGGGGGTACTCGACAGCCATCATATGTCAGGTGCATTTCAGATGTTGCGATCCAACGATCTGGTCTGGTCCCGTATGGTCCGGGAATACCTGCTGGGGGATCGCCAGCCCTTCAGTGACCTGACCGCCTGGAACGAAGATCAGACACGAATGCCCTATCGTATGCATTCGGAGTATCTGCGAAAGCTCTTTCTTGACAACGAACTGGCGACCGGCAGTTACGAAGTGAGGGGCAGGCCTCTGGCCATCAGTGATGTTCAGGCTCCGATCTTTGCAGTGGGTACCGAAAAAGACCACGTGGCTCCCTGGAAATCGGTCTACAAGATCAACCTGCTGGCAAACTCCCAGCAGGTCACTTTTCTGCTCACGTCCGGTGGCCACAACGCTGGAATCGTATCGGAGCCGGGTCATCCCCGCAGGCACTATCGGGTGGATTCACCCTGGAGTGAGAAAAACTACATGGACCCGGGGACCTGGCAGGAAAAAATGCCCAGATGCGAAGGATCCTGGTGGCCTGCCTGGGAAAAATGGTTGACAGAACAATCAGGGCAACGGGTTACCCCCCCTTCAATGGGGGCACCGGAATCCGGGTTTCCCGAGCTTTGTGATGCGCCGGGGACCTACGTGCTGCAGAGCTGATCTGAGCTTCGGGATCATGGCCGGCTGAATACTTGCGGGTCGATGTGAACCCCTTGGGGGCGGGCTGGTCCAATGTCAGGTGTCCGGCTTCTTCAGGTCATTGATAACCAGGCTGGACAACCCGGTCCCATCCTTTCTCATATCGTACAATCAAGGCGGATCCATCCCGGGGGTCGGGTTGATGCAATGCCGGGCGAGCCAGCAGGGGCTGTTTTAAGCCCCTTTCAAGAGGGGGATGGGTAAACCCTTTGATAACCATCATGATAAGATCTACTCTCTAATTGAGATTGGATTGCGTTTAACCGAACAAGTCGTCCGGTCTGGCCGGCTATGCTTTGTGATGCGCTTTATTAAGACTGTGCTGCAGTAAAACCAGTGTTTGTCCCTACATCGGGGTGTTTGTCGTTTACGTGCCGGGATGATGAGCCCGGATTCACCCGGAGAAGATGATTAATTCCTGTCCGCCGGGGCTGATACGCTGTGAGCGGGCATCGTGGTCGCAATAATCGTGGGTATGGAGCAAGCTACAGGCGCCGACAAAAGATGAAATTCAGATACATTATCTGCTTGCTGCTGGGAGTTTTCTGCCTGGATACGGGGGCTGCATTGCTGTCCCGGGGAAACCCGCTGGTGGAGGATCTGCTGCTGCTCGGGGTGGCGCGGGATCGGTTGCAGGATGAGTTTACCCAGCTTGATTCCTCCGGGAAGCTGAGTGCGATGGAGCAAGCTGATTTTGAAAGTTATCTGGGGCGTCTGGATATCCGTATCGCGAGAAAGTGCCAGGAACTGGCACTGCGTTACTCCCCGAACGAGTTACGGCAATTGCCTTGTCAATTCGCTTCTGTCCCGGAACCTCTACCGATGGATCTTTCCGCTGAGCAGACCCCGGAAGAGCAACTGGCGGCGATGGAAGCCTCGCTGGCATCGGGGCTGGCGGAATTCGACGAGATGCTGTTGCAGGAGCAGAAAACCATCGCCTCCAAGGCTCCCAGATCCAGTGCTGCCGGTCAGGGCGGTGACGGGGGTGGTCCAGGCGGGGGGGGGTACGGTTCCCAGTTGGAGGGGGCATTCGAGGATGAATCCAGTGAGGATTCCCGATACGAGTCGGAAGGTAATGCCGGTGGCGACTCCCAGGAACAGAATCGGGTTGCCTCCGCAGGAGGTCCCCAGCAACCAAACTCGGGGCGGCCGCCTGCTGATATTCCTGACGGGAGCGACGATGACGTGGTTGCCCGTCAGCTCCGGGAAGCGGCTCAGAAGGAAAGAGACCCTAAATTACAGGCAAAGCTTTGGGAGGAGTATCGTCGATACAAATCATCGACCCGCTGAAACAAATCCATGACCATCAATAAATCTATCATTTCGTTACTACTCGCTGGTTTATTCCTCGCCGGTTGCAGCACGTTGGGGCATAGACCGGGAAACCAGGGTCCGGTGGATATTCAGCTTCCGAGCCGGGAGTTATCCGAACAGGAGTTGCTGGATGTCTGGATTGAAGTGTTCGAGCCAGGACAGATTGACCCGGAGCGTGATAAAACTGTGGGTACCAATCTGGAAATCCGCAAAGCGGAGTCCCGTTTTGTGCCGGTGCAGCTCAAAAAAACACTCCAGAGAACAGGCCACTGGGGGGCTGTGCGGGTTGTACCGGATGGTACCGTGGGCGGGGAACTGATTGTCTCCGGCGAGATCCTGGCATCTGACGGGGAAATTCTGGAACTATGGGTGGTTGCCCGGGACAGCACCGGCCAGGAGTGGCTTGACAAGACTTACCTGGGGGTGGTCGATTCGGAGGAATACGATCTGGGAAGCTGGGGCAAGTACGATGCGTTTCAGAGTACATACAACAAAATAGCCAATGACCTGGCCAAGGCCAGGCAAAAGCTGTCACCCCAACAATTGACTTCGGTAAGGCAGGTCGCGGAACTGCAGTTTGCGGCAGACCTTTCACCCGATCCCTTCAAGAACTACGTGCAGACCACGGAAGAGGGTCGTTACTCGGCCAGACGGCTCCCAGCCAGAGACGATCCGATGATGCAGCGGGTCCGCGCGATACGGGAGCGGGATTATCTGTTCATTGATACAGTCAACGATCACTACGATACCTACTACCGGGATATGTGGGAGCCTTACGGTAACTGGCGGCGCTTCAATCAGGAAGAGATCGAGAATCTACGGCAGGTCGAAAAAGAGGCAATGACTCGCAAGATTCTGGGTATTGGCGCCGTGGTAGGGGCTATCGCCCTCGGTATGGCCGGCAGCTCAGATGTGAGGGCAAACACCGATTCACTCCGACAGGTCATGGTGTTAGGTGGAATGATGGTCGCGAGGAGTGGATTCGAAAAAGACAGTGAAAAGCAGATCCATATCGATGCCATGCAGGAGCTGGGTGTTTCATTCGAGTCCGAGGCAACGCCCATGGTGGTGGAAGTGGACGACCAGACCCACCGTCTTACCGGGTCGGTGGAAACTCAGTATGCCCAGTGGCGTGATTTACTGCAAAAAATACACCAGTCCGAGACTGGCTTTTCCGACGTGACCATTCGCTGATTGCCGGTGCTGTTGAGATGGCAGTGCAGGATGACGTTCCCAACCTTGTTCCCCCGGGAGGCGGCAGACCTCATAGCGGCGATGCCCGGTCATCTGTGCGGCCCCTCTGGTTCTGGGTACTGACCGGCATCCTCGTCGCACTGGCACTGGGTGTGGTGTTGTGGCTTCCCTCGATGACCGGAACGCCGCTGGGCCTGGATGGCAACGGTGTACCGGAACACCCGCTGGACCCGGTGTCCCTCTCAACGGGTTCGCCGGCAGACGACTCAACCTCTCCCCCCCTGCAGCAACAGACGGCAGATCCGGGGAGGGGATCAGAGCCGGGTTCTGGGGGTGTGGCTTTAATCCCTGAAGTGTCGATCCGGTCCCCCGGGAATGACAGACTGGAGGGAGAGGAAAGTACCGACGCAAATATACCGTCCAGGGGGAATGACAGCCTGGAGGGAGAGGAAAGCACCAACGCGAATATACCGTCCAGCAGTAATGACAGACTGGAGGGGGAGAGAAACACCGGAGTGGATGGACCCGCTGCATCGGCACCGGCTGCAGTGGTCAGCCCGGTTGAGCAGGATCAGGGGCCGGCAGCCGGGGAGGAACAGGTGGGGCCTGTTTCGCCAGAGTTACCGGATACCGTTTCCGGCGCTGAAACCGGGTTACCCCTGGAACCTGCTACCGCGGGGTCGTCGGCGGATACGGAGCCGGAGCAGGAAACTGTGGTTCAAGGGTCAGTCACTCCCCCGAAAGATGAGCAGGCCCGGGCTGAGGAAGCAGCAGCGGAACAGGCGTTCAGCTTGGCCATGACCCGTTTCCTGGAGCAGTTGGAGGCCGGGAATACACGAGCGGCGGGTGAGACCCTGGGGATGGCCCGGAAAGCGAAACCCGGTGCGCCGGGGTTGCAGGATGCTGCCAGGCGACTGAATGCCCTGGGCAGAGAGAAATCCCTGCAGCGCCTCGCTTATCAAGGCCGGCGAGCGGAAAAACGGGGTGATTGGAAGCAGGCTGAGGATATTTATGCCCGGGCCTTGAAGATCGAATCCAATGCTTCTTTTGCCCGGGACGGGGTGAGAAGGGCCAGGGAGCGTCAGGATCTGGAAAGCCGGCTCGATCGCTACCTGAAGGCCCCACAGCGACTGCAGGCAGACCAGCCCCGCAAAAATGCCGGACTGCTGTTGAAGCACTTGCAGCGCCTGCCCGATCCCGGGACGAAACTGGCAGAGGGTCAGAAAAAACTGGCAGATCTGCTGGCGGCCTGGGATCAGCCCGTAACCTTAAGGATCAGTTCAGACGATCTTACCGAGGTGGTGATAAACCGGGTGGGACGGCTCGGCCGCTTTCAACAGCGTGAGGTGGCGTTACGCCCTGGTTCCTATACCCTGGTGGGTTACCGGGACGGGTATCGTGACATCCGATTGAAAGTGACAATACAACCCGGCACGGATATGCAGGCGGTGGTTCGTTGCGAGGAGCGGATTTGAATCGGGTCACGCTGATAAAAAATGGTGAGGGGGCGCGGCAGGAGTGTGATGAGAGCGCCTACCCCCTGGCTATCGGCGGCGAGGGCAGTCTACTGGCGTTACCCGGGCAAGCCGGAACACTGGCTCATATCGGGCTGGACAGGGGGCATGCTTTTATCCAGCCGGCGGCTTCCGAGATCCCGGTCTGGCATAATAACCAGCGTCTGGCGGAGTCAGCCTGGTTGAAGTCCGGAGACCGGGTACAGATTGGGGACAGCATCATCCTCTGGCAAGTGGAAGGTGACCGGGTCATTGTCAGCCTGTCCAGCACAGAAGCCAACGGGGTGACCCCGCCCACGACTCCACCGCCCCTGTCCACCCAGGCCCCGCCGGTACTTTCGCCGGTGCCGGCGATGCCGCGCAGGCACATACTCAAATGGTCGCTCTTCACCCTGTTTGGCGTGCTGGTTATCCTGGCGGCTTTCGTATTGCTGGCCACACCGGTCACTCTGGAGATAGAACCGGAGCCGGAAAGCCTGGTGCTGGAGGGCCCGCTGCCGGGGTTCGAGCTGGCGGGACGTTCACTGCTATTGCCGGGCAGTTATAGCGTCACCGCCCGGCAGGCGGGATACCGGGAACTGCGCAAGTCCATTGACGTGTCGTTTGGTCAGCCGTTGAGTCTGGCATGGTCCATGGAAAAGCTGCCCGGGATTCTGACGGTTCTGTCTGTTCCGGCCGGGGCCGAGGTGTTTGTAGATGATGAGCCGGCAGGCCCCACACCCTTGCGGAATCTCGAGTTGCCGTCGGGCCAGTACCGGTTGCGTTTGACCGCGGATCGTTATCGCCCGGCGGAGTTGCCGCTGGAAGTGACCGGGTTGGGCAGGCACCAGCAGATCGAACTGCAGCTGGAGGCTGATTGGGCCAGGGTATCCCTGTCCAGTATTCCTTCCGATGCACAGATCATGAACCAGGGGGAATCGTTGGGGCAGACACCGGCAACCATTGAGCTGCTCAGCGGAGAATACCAGTTGGAGCTGGTCAAGGAAGGTTACAAGACGGCCGTGATTCCCCTGATGGTGGAGGCAGGAAAAGATCTCGCTCTGGACCCGGTTACATTGTCTGTGGCAGACGCCGTTGTGAATCTGACGTCCCGGCCGTCAGGGGGAACGGTCACCCTTGATGGCAGCTTCAAGGGCGTTACTCCTCTGAAGCTTCAGGTCACTTCAAGGGCGGAGCATCGCATCGGAGTGGCATTGGCGGGATACAAGTCGGCTCAGCGGAAAATTAATCTGGCACCGGCGGAGACGCTGGATCTGAAGGTGACGTTGAAACCTGAGTACGGGGTGGTGTTCTTTTCCAGTCAGCCAGCCGATGCCCGATTGTTCGTCGATGGAAAGCCAAGAGGCTCGGCGACCAGTCGCTTGACGTTATCAGCGATACCTCACCGGATCGAAATACGTAAATCGGGTTATCAGACACACAAAGCGACCGTGACTCCCAGTCCGGGGGTCAGCCGCACGCTGGAGGTGGTACTGCAGGCCAAAAATGGTGGACAGGCATTGTCAGCGCCGCCTGCCGGTCGTCCCCGGTCAGCCGGGATTTGGAAAAAGGTGAATGCTCCGGGGTCCTTCACGATGGGGGCATCCCGCAGGGAACCGGGTCGCAGAGCCAATGAAAACAGAAGAAAGGTCGGTCTGAAACGGCCGTTCGAGATCGCCACCAGGGAAGTCACCAATGGAGATTTTCGTCGTTTCCGGGGAAATCACAATTCCGGGTCGGTTCAAGGTTCCAGTCAGAACGGTGATGATCAGCCGGTAGTCAATATCAGCTGGGATGATGCGGCCCGTTATCTCAATTGGTTGAGTCAACAGGATGGCTTGCCGGTGGCTTACCGGGAGTCCAATGGAAAGATGCAGCTGGTCCGGCCGGTGACCACCGGTTACCGATTGCCCACGGAGGCAGAATGGGCCTATGTCGCCCGTTTTGCCGGACGCAGCAAGAAAGCTCGCTACCCCTGGGCGGGGGATCGTTTTCCACCGACGGGGATTCAGGGAAACTACGCCGATTCCAGCGCTCGGGCCATCCTGCCGGTGACACTGGATGACTATCGGGATGGTCATGCCGTGAGCGCTCAGGTGGGAAGCTTCGCTCCCAATCCCTTTGGACTCTATGATATGGACGGTAACGTGGCTGAATGGGTTCAGGATTACTACTCGGTTTACCCGGGTGGGGGAGCGGATGAAACCGTGGATCCCCTGGGTCCTGAGTCGGGCCGGCACCATGTGGTGCGGGGTTCGGGTTGGCGTGATGCCAGTATTACCGAGTTGAGGTTGAGCTATCGGGACTACAGCGAACGTCCCCGGGACGACCTTGGTTTTCGCGTGGCTCGGTATACCCGATGAGATCACTTCCGGCTCGCTGGACAATGAGCGGGAGCTCTGCCGATGTAAAGGTGGGGAATCCATCATTAACATGTTGACGGTGAGCCAGGGTGCCGATCGATTGCCAGGGTGGACTGCAGCCATTCAGGGAAGGCTGTAACAGGGGTGTTTTCCCATCTTTGTGCAACCTGTTGGTATACTTTGGACGTGGATTTCCACAATCGGATCCAGCGACATGGCAACTCAGTATTTTAGATTACCTTCTACCGGACGCCTGCTTCTGCTGGTCACCGTTCTGTGTCTGGCCGTGCCCGCCTCTGCTGCGGATGACCGGGAAGATTCTGGCAGAAATCCCCAGGCAAAGGTGGACCAGGGGCGAGCGAAAACCAATGAGACCCGGTCATCACAGTCGGTGTCACCACCCAGAACGTTCAAGCCCAGCGAGAAGATCAGCGCCGACAGCGCCGTCTCTTTTCCGGTTGACATCTAACGGGAGAGAGGAACAGTTGAGTGCGTAACGAATTTGTTTACCAGGTATTTGCGTTATTGATCGCCTTCATCGTGGTACACGCCCTGTATGTGACGCTGATCCGGCCAAATGCCCAAGTCCACATTGAGGCAGAGAGGGTGCTGATTCAGGCCGACAGTAATCACGTGGAGCAGCGTTCGCTTTATGTGGTGCTGCGTGACTATGAGCAGGAAGCCTGTTTCGTGCTCATGATATGGGCATTGTTCATCCTGGGCTACAAGGGTGTGCTGGTTTCCCGGCAACAGGTATTGCTGGGAAAGGACCTGCTGGAACTGCCCCCGGATCTGCCCATCGGACGTGAGGATTTACGGGGCCTGTCCCAACGGATACAGGCTCTGCCCCACTGGGAACAGGATGCACTGTTGCCCCGGGCCATGCTGACGGCGGTGGAGCGATTCGGTGCCACCAGCAGCGTACAGGATGTTTCGACCGCTTCCAGGAATGTCTGTGAGTCCGAGGCGGAGCGTCTGGAGTCGGAGCTTTCCATTATTCGCTATATCGCCTGGGCTATTCCATCGGTTGGGTTCATTGGTACTGTGCGGGGTATTGGAGACGCACTGGGTCAGGCCCACCGGGCGGTGGAGGGTGATATCACCGGAGTGACCCAATCCCTGGGTGTTGCATTCAACTCCACTTTCATCGCGCTGGTGATCAGCATCATTCTGATGTTTTTCATCCATCAACTGCAGTTGAAGCAGGACCGCCTGGTGCTGGACACGGAACGTTATGTGGATCGCTGGTTCGTGCGTCGGCTGAAGGTCTGAGCGGCTCGGAGCTGATCTTGCAGATGCAAAACCGGCATATTAAATGTTTAGATTTCGGTGGATTGGGGCTGATCTGGTGGATCGGAACCCGGCATACTGAATGTCCAGGTTCCGGTGTGTCAGGGCTGATCTGATCGATGAGAAAGCGGCGCACTGTTTCCCCTTTCAGTCTTTCGTTCCTGGATATCATGTTCTGTGGGTTTGGCGCCGTGGTATTGCTGGTGCTGATTCTCAACACGGATACAGTGAAAGTCAGAAAACAGTATCAGGCGGATCTGCATGCTGAAGTGTTCCGACTGGAAACCTCCCTGGAGGATGCAACCCGGGATCTGGCGGTGGTCAGGAACAGTCTGGCGGAAACCGACAACAGCCTGGCAAAGACCCAGGGTCGTTCAGAGGAAGTGATTGAGTCACTGACTCTCAGCAAAGAAGAGTTATCCCGCTATAATGCCAGGACCCTGGCCCGGGTCAAAGATGTGAAAATGTTGAAATCTGACCTGCTCGATCTGGACAAGGAAAATCGGCGTTTGGGTGCGGAACAGCAGGGTGAAGCCGGAAAAGGGTCGAATGTACGGCGTTTCGTGGGGGATGGGGATCGCCAGTATCTCACCGGGTTGAAAATGGGAGGACGACGCGTTCTTATTCTGGTGGATGTCTCTGCCAGTATGCTGGATGAAACCCTGGTCAATGTAATCCGGGTGCGGAACATGGCCGATCAGGTCAAGCGTCGCTCGGCGAAGTGGAAGCGAGCCCTGTCCATGGTGGAATGGCTTGCCGCCAATCTACCCCCGACCAGCAAATATCAGATACTGGTTTTCAACACCCGTGCAGAACCACTGATTCCGGGGTCGGGCGGGCGCTGGTTCGATGCCGGTGACCGTGTTTCCATGGACAAGGCCATCGGATTGCTTCGACGGCGCATACCGGAAGGAGGCACCAGTCTGTACCAGGCGTTTCGCGCCGCTGCAGGCTTCCAGTCCCGCCCCGATAATATTCTGTTGATAACCGATGGTTTGCCTACGCAGGGTGGAAGCAAACCAACCCGCAGTACGGTTTCTGCGGATGAACGACTCAAGCATTTTGAGCGTGCAGTCAAGCAGTTGCCCAGGGGAGTGCCGGTCAATACCATGCTGCTGCCGATGGAAGGGGACGCCATGGCCGCCGCTGCCTTCTGGCAACTGGCGGTAACCAGCAACGGTTCATTTATGACGCCTTCCCGGGACTGGCCCTGACAAGCCGATGAAAAAAAGGCGTCGAGGCACGGTAGACATCTTCAACCTTTCCTTTCTGGATGTGGTCTCCTGTGGTTTCGGGGCGATTATTCTTCTGTTGGTTATCGTCAAAGTATCCGAGCCCTTCGTGCTCGAGCAAAGCCATACCGATCTCAGCGGTCTTGTCAGGGAGTTGGAAGAACAGCTCAGGGAAGTCAGGGGTGAGCGTGAAATTCTGAATCGGGAACTGACCACCCGGCAGGAGCAGTTGTCTGAATCCAAAGAAAAACTGGCGCGACTGCAGGGAGAATTATTCCGGATTCAGGGACGCCATGAAGCCTCCAGGCTGGATATGGAGGCACAGACCGTCATTGAACAACAGATGGCGCTGGCCCGGCAGAAACTCAGCGCCGAGCAGAAACGGTTGCTGGGTTCCGCCTACCGGCGATCGAAGGAAGACGCCACCATCGGTGGGGTTCCCGTGGACAGCGAGTATATTATCTTCATTATCGATACTTCGGGCTCCATGCAGAAATTTGCCTGGCCCCTGGTGCGGCGGAAAATGGCGGAAGTGTTGAAGGTTTACCCCCGGGTCAAAGGCATTCAGGTACTCAACGACATGGGAGAGTACATGTTTTCCCAGTACAAGGGACGTTGGATATCCGATACCCCGGTGAGGCGCAAAGCTATCCTGAAACGGCTTTCGAGTTGGGCCCCTTTCAGTAACTCCAGCCCGGTAGAGGGCGTGGAGGCGGCAATTCGGCGTTTCTATTCGCCAGACAAGAAAATAAGTCTCTACATTTTTGGGGATGACTTCTCCCGGGGGTCCATCGATTCGGTGGTCAGGACGGTGAGTAAACTGAACAGCAGGGGATCATCGGGTCGACGCCGGGTGCGGATACATGCCGTTGGTTTTCCGGTTTTGTTTCAGAATGCGCCCAACTATGCCAGCGCGGCACGTTTTGCTGCTTTGATGCGGCGGTTGGCTGAGACCAACAACGGCAGTTTCGTCGGATTGAATGACAGTCGGCGTTGAACTGGTTCAATGACACTGTTCCGACTGAAACATTGGCGGTTGTCTGCAGGGCAATCCACTCCAGCGGCACGGATGCGGAGGTAATCGTTTACAATCCGAATGTCATCAACCAATGGTCGTCGCCTGTGACGGGTGACACGCCTTTTCGATCAAGGAAAATATCATGCCCCACAACCCTTTGTTCCCGGTCAGGACGATCCTCATTCTGCTGTCATTTTTGTTGCTGAGTGGTTGTATAACCATGAGTCCCGATCCGAGCGTCGTTGAGGGTCGAACACCAGTGGGTGACAACGTTTTTACGGTCGTCGTAAATGCCGGGGAGAGCGGCAGATGCCGTTCCTCTCCCTGCTCCGTCTATTTCCGCACACCTGCCGCGGGTCGGCCGGTGGAGGTGGTGGCCAATAATCAGACGGTGGGTAATTTTCCCCCTGACACAGTAGTCCATCTGGGGCATTTCTCGAGCACCTCGCGTATTCTGGTCGTAGGAACAGATACCCCCATCACTTTTATCAGGATTCCCAACAGCAATAATCGTTGAGTCTGGCGGGTACGTTTGAGGGGATAGCCTGTTGAGTAGAGGTCTGACAGGAGTTTCGTTTATATGGTCGGGAGCCGGGTACTCAATGCAGGGTTGCGTGGATAGCGACCCGGACATGGGGGGGACATTTCATCGCCGGGATGCTGCAGACGGAGTGTCACCGGAACCGTGGGGTGGTCAGCGGTCAATACAGCGCCAGTGGTGGTTGCTCCAGTCCGTGGCGCTGCTGTTCCAGTTGCGACAGGTGATCCTGCCAGTACTGAGTCGTGTTGAACCAGGGAAAAGCGTCGGGAAAGGCCGGGTCTTCCCAGCGCCTTGCAAGCCAGGCGGCATAGTAGATCATTCGCAGAGTACGCAGTGGTTCTATCAGGGGGATTTCTCTCGGGTCCAGCACACGAAAGGTCTCGTAGCCTTCACGCAGGTAGCTCAGTTGTATCGCCATCTCGGAGCGGTCACCGGAGAGCAGCATCCACATATCCTGAATCGCCGGTCCCATCCGGCAGTCGTCCATATCAACGTAATGGGGCCCCTGGTCTGTCCACAGGATGTTTCCCCGGTGGCAGTCACCGTGAAGTCGTATCCAACGGCATTCGGAGGCTTTGTCAAAGGCACTGTCGATGGAATCCATCAGGGTTTCGGTAAGTCGGCGGTAGCTGGATTCCTGTTCTATGGGAATGAAGCCGTTTTCCAGTAACCAGGCAGCCGAATCCCGCCCCATGGTGTTGGGGTCCAGTACCGGCCGGTGTATGAAATCCTGGCTCGCCCCCAGTTGGTGGATTCGCCCGAGAAAGCGGCCTATCCAGGCAAGCCGGTCAGGGTTATCGAGTTCCGGCCACCGGCCGCCCTGTCGCGGAAAAAGTGCAAAGCGAAATCCCTGGTACTCATGAAGCGTTTCTCCGTCGGCGTTGGCAAGGGGCGGCACTACGGGGATTTCGTCCATCGCCAGTGCATGGCTGAACCGATGTTCCTCCAGTATGCATTCATCGCTCCAGCGGCTGGGGCGATAGAATTTGGCAATCAGAGGGGGGGCTTCATCCAGGGTCACCTGATAAACCCGGTTTTCATAGCTATTGAGGGCAAGTATGCCTCCATAGGGCTGGAAGCCTGCCGATTCGATGGCGCCGAGAATGACGTCAGGGGTAAGGGCATCATAGGGTGCTGCTGTTTCAGTCATACCAATGCCTCGGCCACAGGTGCGGCCAGAATGATGTCATTCCTACTGGTGGAAAGGGAAGCCGGGACTGTCGGCGGTCAGTCCTGTCGGGCGTCGGGTCGTCAGCAGCACCAGAAGCTACCGCGGTCGGAGGAGTAGGGCGGACCGGTCTGACAGTGGTCACCGGGGAGCCCGTCCGGGAATTTTATTCCCGGGATCAGGCTGATCGCTTCTGAGGCATTCGTGATTCAATGCTGTTAACTGCCGGTAAGGCGGGTTTCCGCCTCGCGATACTTTTCCGCTGTCTTTGAAATGATTTCCTCGGGCAGTTCCGGGGCCGGGGGTTGCTTATTCCAATCCAGGGTTTCGAGATAGTCCCGCACGAACTGCTTGTCGAAACTGGGGGGGCTGAGTCCCGGCTGGTACTGATCCGCGGGCCAGAAACGGGAGGAATCTGGTGTGAGCACCTCGTCGATCAGATAGAGGTTACCGCTTTCATCCTGTCCAAATTCAAACTTGGTATCCGCGATAATGATTCCCTGCTCCAGGGCATAGCGGGCACATTCTGTATAGATGCGCAAACTGACCTCTTTGACTTTTGTTGCCAACTCCAGGCCCAACAGGTCTACCGTTTTCTCAAAGTCGATATTCTCGTCATGGGCACCGATTTCGGCTTTGGTGGACGGGGTGTAGATCGCCTCGGGAAGTTTATCCGCCTGTTGGAGTCCGGTCGGCAGGGAGATACCGCATACCCCCCCGGTTTTTTGATAGTCCTTCCAGCCCGAGCCTATCAGGTAACCCCGCACGATCGCTTCGATCGGTAGAGGTTTGAGTCTGCGGACAACCAGCGCGCGATCACCCAGAATGGCACGCTGTGCCTCGTCGGGAATAACCGCTTCAAGCGGTGTGTCGGACAGGTGGTTAGGTATGATGTGCCGGGTTCTCTGGAACCAGAAATTGGCAACCCGGGTCAATACTTCCCCTTTACCCGGTATGGGTTGAGACAGAACCACGTCGAAAGCGGACAGACGATCGCTGGTAACGATAAGCAGATGGGCGGAATCCAGTTCATATATGTCCCTGACCTTGCCCCGGTTGAGCATCTTGAATTGGGGAAGGTCGGATTCTAAAAGTGCGTTGGAATGGGTCATTTCGAAAGGCCAATCATACTGAAAAACCGTAATTATACGCTATTCTCGACAGGCGTTCAGGTGTCATATCCCCGTATGATCCGGCCTGTATGACTCGGACTTCGCAGGGTATCCAGTCGTTTTGAGATTTTAGGACCAGCCCCGCGACCCATGGGGTCGCGGACGGGACAACAAGGCAATTACAATAGATGATGACAAGGGGTGGTGGGAGTTTAATTTCTTTCCTTCGATTTCCCGACTTCTCCGTTTCCCTCGTTTCCCTTTTACACTGGAAACTGTGACATGCCGCGCTTGATTCAAACCCATACAAGAGGTTTAATAGCCCGCTTGTGTGAGATGTGGGCAGATTGAATCCGGGTTGAAAAGTGTGTGGGTTGTCCGCCTGGCTTTCTTGCTCGAAAGTAGTTGCCTCACACAGTATTCAGGATATACCTTGTAGCAGTCTGGGGTGAAATCCCGCTGGAATGGCTTGGCAATCCTTAGCAGATGTGATGGATCTTTATAGCCACCCTGCCCATAGGGCACCGGAGACCGCTCAGCACCTACACCCGCTATGTCACGCCATGGAAGTTCTTACATACTGCCCGACCCCCTAGGAGCCTGTCCGAGAATAGAGCCCCTATTCTCGGACAGGCTTCTGGTAACCAAAACGCCGGAATCCAGCAAATAGTTCCCATTAAGTGGGGTCATTGCACAAGTTAAGAACAGCAAATTGATTCCCGAATTTTCCTAGTCAGAAACGTTAAACACTGAGTTGATGTCAGTAAATTCTTTTAACAAAGAGGATCCAGGAACGGCCTTTGAGCTTAAGGCGGATTCCTTTACTCTCCCCTTTCTGCGGTTGCTTTCCACCGATGCGGATTCAGTGGCGAAACAATTGGCTGAAAAATTTAGTCAGGCACCAGACTTTTTTCGCAACACACCAGTCGTCATTGATATGAAAGTGGTTGCAGATGGAGAAAACAGGGTCGAATTAGCTTGGTTGGCAGGCCTGCTCAGAAGCTACGGCATGATCCCCGTTGGCATCCGTGGTGGAAACGAAGCTCATAACGAGTCGGCTGCTGCCTTGAAGCTTTCAGTACTTTCTGAAGGCCGAGCCCGAAAAACGGTAACAAAAAAGCCTCCTGTTGACCTATCTGATGCAACAACCAAAAGTACCGATTCTGTACTCCGGGAAACTACAGTGATCACGAGGCCGGTGCGCTCCGGCCAGCGTGTTTATGCAGCGGGTGGTGATCTCGTGATCGTGGCATCAGTCGGTTCCGGAGCGGAACTGATTGCTGATGGTAATATTCATGTCTATGGGACCTTACGAGGAAGGGCGCTGGCAGGCGTCGGGGGGAACCGGGAGTGCCGGATTTTTTGCAACAATCTGCAGGCGGAACTTGTTTCGGTAGCCGGTACTTACCGCGTCAGCGAGAATCTGGATGCCACTATGGGTGGTAAACCGGTTCACATCTATTTAGACAATAACTCACTTAAAATCGATGCGATATAAAGCCGGGCACA
Source organism: Gammaproteobacteria bacterium (assembly GCA_024227135.1). Lineage (GTDB taxonomy): Bacteria > Pseudomonadota > Gammaproteobacteria > Chromatiales > Chromatiaceae > JAHEHQ01. Next base: position 9,475 of record JAAELC010000041.1, on the reverse strand, counting down.
TTGGCAAGGTTTTACGCATCTCCTGGATCGTGGAGGTAGAGTAAAACTGTGGCAAGAATCATCGTTGTTACTTCGGGAAAAGGAGGCGTAGGTAAAACCACCACAAGCGCTTCGATCGCTATGGGACTGGCAATGAAAGGGCATCGTTCAGCAGTCATCGACTTCGATGTGGGTTTGCGCAATCTCGACCTGATAATGGGGTGCGAAAGACGGGTCGTGTATGATTTCGTCAACGTGATCAATGGCGAAGCCAATCTCAATCAGGCACTGATTCGCGACAAAAGATCGGATAACCTCTATGTACTCCCGGCTTCGCAGACCCGGGACAAGCACGCTCTGACACAGGAGGGTGTGGGTCGTGTACTCGAAGAGTTGTCCGAAGATTTTGAGTATGTGATATGCGATTCACCTGCCGGAATCGAACATGGTGCGACGATGGCGATGTATTTCGCCGATGACGCCATTGTGGTGACTAATCCTGAGGTTTCATCGGTACGGGACTCAGACCGCATGCTCGGTATATTGGCGAGCAAATCGCGCCGTGCCGAAAACAACGAGGAGCCCATAAAGGAGTATTTATTACTTTCTCGTTACTCGCCGGAACGTGTCAAAGAAGGTGAGATGCTACATGTAGAGGACGTCAAGGAGATCCTCGCCCTCCAGTTATTAGGGGTGGTTCCTGAATCCAAGGCAGTCCTCACTGCCTCGAACTCCGGTGTGCCTGTAATCTTGGATAAGGAGGGTGATGCGGGCAAGGCATACATGGATGTAGTGGAGCGATACCTCGGAGAGGATCTGCCGCACCGCTTTATTGAGATTCAGAAAAAGAAACTGTTCGGCCGGTTATTCGGGAGGTGATCAATGGGATTTCTAGACTATTTTCGTGCTACACCAAAGAGTGGAAAAAGTGCAACCCTTGCGAAGGAGCGGTTGCAGATTCTGGTATCCCATGATCGCTTAGAAGCGAACAGTCCATCCTACTTACCTAAGATGAAAGAGGAACTTATAGAGGTAATCAGGAAGTATGTCGATGTTGATCAGGACGCCGTATCTGTGAAGCTGGAACAGAAAGGCAGTCGTGAAATGCTGGAATTGAATGTAGTGTTACCAGATTAAGTTAATCGTAACCATCCCACCCGTTTTCGTGTGCAGTGACGTGGTAAAGGGACCAGCAAACTCTATCCGTATCGCGCTTGACCACGCGCTTCGACCAGTGTAACGAAGCTGCAGATTTCGTTTCACATGCTCGATCTGGTCTGATAATATCCTATGTAATTAGTAGGAAATAGGCTGTGTTTCAGCCGGAGACAGTTGGAATGAATGAGGTAACCCCGGAGAGTCGCCTTCTGCTGACCAAAGCAACCATGCGCATACTGGATTCCTGGAAGTTGGGGATCGATGAGATGTGCACGGTGCTGGGTCTTCCAGAGGGGACCAGAGGGCGTAGTTTTCAGAAATTTCGCAATCACGAACCGTTTCCCGACGATCCGGGTGTACATCGCCGGGCAGACTATGTACTGCGAATAGCCGGGGCGCTCAGGACCACATATCCTACCAATTCCGCCATGGCGCCACGCTGGCTTCGTCAATCTCACCGGCGTTTCGGCAAGGCTCCGCTTTCGGTGCTGCTGGAAGGGGGAGAGGGTGACCTGCTTAAGGTGCTGGCTGAGCTGGATTGTACCGTAAGCTGGGACCTGACCGACGCTAATTACTCGGGCTCATGAGTCGGGTTACTCCGTCGATAACAGGCTGATGGGGCACGGGTAGCCGGGTTCAGGCCGGCTGGCTCTCCCTTCGTTGCAGCCACACCTCCAGACCCTGGGCACACAGACCCAGGTCCATATCCAGCACCTGGTGGATTTGTTCATTGGACAACTTGGAGCCGTGTTGTTCCAGGCGTTCGAAGTAGAGTGCATCCAGTTTGGCCCGAATCATTTCCTGGCGTTTTTCCCCGTTGCTCGATAGTGCGATATCCACGTACGCATCGATTTCTTCGTGTAGCGGCCCTGATAGTATCTCGGGCTGTTCTACACCACAGTAGTGGGTCAGAAACATTCTTTCGGGGTTGTAGCTCATAAGCCTGTTCAGGGTTTTGTGCCAGGCTTCGGGATCGAACTGAACCGGTGTGGAAGGCAAAAGCATGAAAGGGCCTTGGTCGGTGGCAAGTTCCGGGTAAGCAATGCCGAAGGTGTCACCAGTGAAAAAGCCGCGGCTGGTTTCGTCCCAGATGCAGTTGTGATGTCGCGCATGGCCGGGTGAGTCCAGGCAAACCAGGCGACGGCCATTGAGATCGATGCTCAATTGATCCGTCGCTTCGATAACCCGCTCCCGGGGGACTGGTAGGAGCTCTTTGAAATTATTGTAAAACTGTTCTTCTCCATACACGGCGGTGGCACCGGCGGTCAGTCTTCCTGGATCTGTCAGGTGGCGAACCCCCAATGGGTGAACCACCAGGCTGGCGTTTGGCAGTTGTTCCATCAGTTGACCTGCCCCCCCGGCGTGATCGAGATGCACATGGGTGGGAATCACGTACCGGACCTGCTTGGGCTGGATGTTGCGCAGTTCCAGCAGTTCCATGATATTAGGGGTGGTGTAAGCTGTCCCCGTATCGATCAGTGCAGCGGCTTCACCTTGCTGGACCAGATAGCAACCGGCAAGCCCTTCCCGGTGAAAATAGGTCTCGATACAGGTGATTCCCCATCCGAGATCATGGAAAGAAAGTTTCATGTTGCTTACCTCCGGCGGTCTCCGGTAAAACCGGGGACCTGAGTCAGTTGTTCAGTCCGATATCAGTCACGTGAAGTTATCCTGAACCGGGAATCAAGCTTGACAGCACCAAGTGTGCTGGCCTTTATCCTGTTTACCAATGCCACTATCCATACCCCATCCCGGTTATGATGGAGCATCAAAATACCTGCCCGTGCCATACCGGGTCAACCCGACAAATATTTAAGGGAGATTTGAGAAGCCATGTCCGCACACGTGTATAAGAAAGTAGAGTTGGTGGGATCTTCTACGGAAAGCTCGGATAAAGCGGTGGAAAATGCGATTTCGAAAGCCGGGGAGAGCCTTAAGAGGATGGAATGGTTCGAGGTACAAGAGACCCGTGGCCATATAGAGGATGGTCGGGTCGCCCATTGGCAGGTCGTACTGAAAGTGGGTTTCAGGATCGATGAGACCTGACTGAAATTCAGAGAGAGTACAGCTAAATCGGGGTATTATGGACTCTTTTCGGCCCAGGGAATTCCTGACCAAGTCCCGGTTTCGTTACAGATTATTTTGTAACACACTGATTAACAGTTAGTTATACCGGTTCGGTAGTGGTGTCAGGGAGTAGGTCGGATCTGACCCGGTTCAATGCCGAACAGTATGACTGAACCTGGGAACCAACCCATTTTTTGATTTCACACTATATTTGTATCCCCTGAACAGGGCTCTCACTGAATTAACATGCATCAAGACGAAAGGAACAATGCCGAGTTGTTGGTGGAAATCGAGAGTCTGCGAGAACGTCTGGCAAAGCTCGAAGCGGTGGATCGTAAGAAGTCGGAAGCAGAGCAGGCACTTCTGGATAGTGAAGAAAAGTACCGTAATACCATGGATGCCGCGCTGGTCGGTATTTATGTTATTCAAGATCTCATTTTCCAGTACGTGAACCCGACTATGGCCCAGCTGTTCGGCTACCTTCCGGAAGAGTTACAGGGCGTTAAAAGCCCCATCGATCTCGTCGTTCCCGAGCAGCGTGAGCAGGTCAGGCAGAATCTCATTCATCGCGCTGCGGGCGAGACCGGAAAACCCTACGAGATTTCCTGTCTACGAAATAATGGTACCACTTTCGACGGTATGGTCTGGGGGCGGGCGGTGACCTACCGGGGGCAGAAGGCTTCGGTGGGAACACTGGTCGATATCAGTACGCTTAAGTCCGCGCAGAAGGTGCTGATCAACCATCAGGCCCAATTGGAAGAGCAGGTACTCGAGAAGACCCGGGAACTGCAGCAGGCCAATGCTCAGCTGCAAAGGGATATCGGGGCACGAGTCCGGGCAGAAGAAGCGTTGCGCCAAAATGAGGAACGGCTTCGAAGCCTGATCAATGCCACGGAGGAGGATATTGTGATGCTACTGGATGTCGACCAGCATATTCAGATCGCCAATGAGCGGGCCGCCAGGGGTTTTGGGTTGACCGTTCCCGAGATTCTGGGTCGAGTGCTCTCTGATCTGTTACCCGCGGAGGTGGCGGCCGTCAGGGAGGCAAAGATCAAGGCGGTGCTGACCACAGGTCAGCCGATTCAATTTGAAGATCAGCGGGGAGGGCTTTGGTTCGACAGCAACATGTGCCCGGTGTTCGGGCCGGGTGGTTCCCCCCAGGCGGTGGCGATTTTTGCCCGTGATATCACCAGGCGAAAGCACATGGAAGGAGCCCTGGCCAGGGCGAAGGAGGAAGCTGAAAAGGCAAGCTTTGCAAAATCTCGATTTCTTGCAGCGGCCAATCACGATCTACGCCAGCCGATTCAGGCATTGTCGTTGCTGCTCAGTGCATTTGCCACAAAGATAATAGACGAGACATCTGCGCGACTGGTCGGGGACATGGCAACCACTGTCCAGATCATGAAAAACCTGTTGAATTCGCTCCTGGATATCAGCAAGCTGGAGGCAGGGTACTTTATTCCGGAAAAGAGAAATTTCCACGGGCTTGATTTCCTCCACAAACTACGGACACAGTTCAAAGTACACGCTGAGGAGGCAGGGATCCGTATAAGGATTTTTCCCTCGGATGCTGTTCTTTTTACAGACGAAGCGCTGTTGACGCGCATAATTCAGAACTATATTTCCAATGCTGTCCGACACTCCAATGGGGGGAAATTACTGCTGTGTTGCCGACGTTCCGGAAACTACCGTCGTATTGAGGTCTGGGACAGGGGGATCGGTATTCCAGCAGACCAGCTGGAGAAAATTTTTGAGGAGTTCTATCAGTTAGGAAATCCGGCAAGAGATCGCCACCAGGGGTTGGGTCTGGGATTGGCGATTGCAAGACGTATAGCCAATCTCCTGGGTTTACGTCTGGATGCCCGTTCTGTGCCGGGTAAGGGCTCAGTATTCTCCGTGGAAGTCCCGATAGGTTCGGGATTTGTCGACAGCGAAAGACATCTGTTCGCCGATAGTATCTCATCCCCGCTCTCAGGGGCTGTGAGAACGGTTCTTCTCGTGGAGGATGACGAGCTGGTCTTGAATGCCAGTAGTCAGTTATTGATGATCTGGGGGTTCAATGTTCTTTGCGCGCAAAGCGCGGAAGAGGCGCTGGAACTGGTTGCCCGCCACAGGGAGGAGTCCCTGTTGGCGATATTGGATTATCGCCTCCCGAACGGCTGGAATGGTGTTCGATTGTATTCCGAGTTGCAGATAATTGCGGGCCGGCCATTGCCCGGTATTCTGGTGACCGGGGATACTGCGGCAAGCCAGCTACGTGAAGTCAAAGCAAGTGGCTTGCCTGTATTGCACAAGCCGGTAGACAGTCAGGAACTTTTCAGGTTTATAAAGCTGGTGATCGAGTCTCAGGACAAGAGCTAGACGGTTATTTCGATTGGCTGTCAGCTGTCTGGGTCTGGGAGATCGATGGAACCCTGTAGTCGATTATCTTGAGTCTGGTTTCACGGATTCAGCTGTTGGAATGCCTGCGGACAGTGTCCGTCCGCGGCGTATGATCGCGGTCAATGTTGTGATGGGTGTTCGATGGATGCAGACAAGATGAAAGAGTTGAAGCTGTACCCGGTTTCGTTGACCGAAGTGGTTCGTGCCCGGCCGGTCGTTGAACGCTACATCAAGCCGACCCAGTTGATCAAGTATGAAGGACTGTCCGAGCTTACCGGCGCGGAAATCCATGTGAAGCATGAAAACCACAATCCCACCGGCAGCTTTAAGATTCGCGGGGGGGTCAATCTACTGCACCATCTTAAAGCGAATAAGGTATGCGGCGTGGCCACTTTTTCAACAGGAAATCATGGTCTGTCGATCGCTGCCGGAGCAGCGTGGGCAGGGCTGGAAGCGGTTGTGGTAGTGCCGGAAAACTGTAATCCTGCCAAGGGGCGTGCCATTGTGGAAACCGGGGCGGAACTCATTGAAGCGGGTGGCAGTTTTGAGGAGTCATCCCTGATCGTCGATCAATTGTGCAGGGAACGTTCGCTCTATTATGCTCATCCGGCGGATGAGCCTCATCTGATCAATGGTGTGGGCTCTGAGTTTCTCGAGATTATCGAAGATCTTCCGGATATCGATGTGATGATTGTACCTATTGGCGCAGGCAGTGAAGCGGCTGCTGCCATTACCACTCTTCGTCCTTTCAGGCCGGAAGTGGAAATTATCGCAGTCCAGGCGGAGTGTTCTCCGGCGGCTTATCATTCATGGAAGCAGAAAAAGAGACTCTCCCGGGGCAATACCACGTTTGCAGGGGGATTTGCGACAGGCACAGCCTACAGCATGCCGTTCGGGATCTACAGCAGAGGCCTCAATGATTTCGTGCTGTTGACGGAAGATGAAATTTACCAGTCCATAGGAATGGCGTTTCACTATACCCATAATCTTGCCGAGGGTGCCGGTGCAGCCACATTGATGGCGGCGGTCAAGCTGAAAGATCACTTACGGGGGAAGAAGGTCGTACTTCAGATGAGTGGGTGCAACGCCGCGCCGGAAGAATTCAAAAGGGCTGTTTCTGAACCTGTTTTCAGCGGCGGTTGGACAGATTGAATCAACCGTTGTTGGGCAGATTGCAGGTGTTTACCGGTTGTGGGTTGAGCCTGGCTTTGGAAAGCAGTGTTTTGATCCTCGGGCTGGAAAGCCCTGCTTCGGGCCATCACATACCCGGATTCAGGCTTGGCAGTTTACGCAGGCGGTCGCGGCGGGATTTGCCACGGTCTCCCCTGGGTAACCAGGAAGGTTTGAGTTGTGAGCGAAAGCGCTGCTTCCATTGGTGGAATTCCAGCGGACTGCTGCCGTAAAGCGATCCATCCAGTTCCCGCATCAGTTCCCGCATGGTGGCCCGGTCGGCCCGGGGGTGAATGTCAGTGAGTTTGTCAGCCAGTTTTCCATGGGAAAGCTGTGGCGGGATTCCGAGGTGTTTGTTGGCCAGAAACTTCAGCATGTAGCTCCAGACTTCCGGGTCTGATTCACTCTCCACAACCCGTACACAAAACCAGAGGCGGAACGGGCGTGGCAGGGACCGGACGAAAACCTGGCGAACTTTCTGCAGGCGGCGGATAGGCGAAAGCCAGGCAAAAAATGTATAGACCTGCTTTATGGAAAATGTGATGACCAGTGCAATCTCCTCCTCCACCACCTGTACGAAGCGCTTCTGGCGCAGCCAGGCGAGTATCCAGAAACCGATAGTCAAACCGAACAGCCCCACCAGGGGCATCCAGAGCAGGACCGAAGATGCACCGGGAAACAGATCCCCGATCTTCTCATCTCCGCTGCCGGGTTTTCCTTTTCCGATCAGCTGGCGGATGGGGACGATTGCCGTTTCCGCACGGCCGGTGTCAACATTCCACCAGCGGATACTCATTTCAGGGATCTGAATTTTCCCACCATGCCTGGGCACCAGGGTAAACGTCTCGGTGCGATTTCCAAGAAGAAATCGGCCGTCCGACGAAACCTTACCCTGAATCTCCGACTTTTCCCGGTAGACACTGACATCCACGCTCCGCAAGCGATCTTCGAAAGTAGGCAGCTGGCTCCCCGTCGCGCCCACCGCGGACAGATCGACAATCAAGCTGAAGGGCTTACCCGCTTCGGGTGCATCCGCATTCTCGAGATAGGACTGCAGAATCAAGCCATGCAGCGGAAGCCAGGGTTGAACCGAAGTATCCATTGGCTGCACTTCCAGCAGCAGGGACGCGGGGGAGGCGATATCAAAGAGATTGCCTCCGCCTGCCAGCTTGCCCTTCACCCGGATTGCGGGGACGTTGATGGTGCCGGACTCCAGGGGGGTAACGGCATAGTGGTACTCGTTGATGATCTCGTGCTGTCCCCCGGACATCCTGGAGCGTGCTACCGGTCCATCCAGTCTGGAAAACACCAGGGCGCCCGTATTCGGAAACTCTGGCTGCACGGTTTCGAGATTGTGGTTGCTTACGATCCTCAGGCTCAGGATGACGGTCTGCTGTACGTAGGGATGCAGATCGGAGAGAGAGACTTCCAGACGCGGTGCACCGGTATTGATCTGGTTCTGGTCAGGCGTATAACCGGTCGCCGGGGCTTGAGGCCAGGTCTGCCGTGGTCGGGGCGGCTGGGAGGTGGAGGGTGGTCGCGCCGGTTGCGGCTGGCTGCGGGGTTGCTGTTGCCTGGGTTGAGTGAAGGGGTATTGCTGCTGCCGTGGCTGGGAGTAAGTGCTGGGCCAGCCTGGCGGGGTATACGGCTGCTGCTGTCGGGGTTGGGAGTAGGTTGGCTGGGGCTGTCCCGGGTTCGGGTAACCGGGCTGCCCATAGGGATAGCGGTACTGCCCCTGGGGTGGATACGTTTGTTGCTGGTCAGGCTGCCCATAGGGGTAAGGGTGCTGATATCCCGGATACCCGGTATAGGGTTGCTGGGCAGCAGATACTCCGGCGAAGAACAAGAGTGCGAACCGAATCAGAAAATAGAGTGTCGTGACAGCGGGTGTTTTCAGGCTTCCCATTCTGGATGCTCCGGTTTTACCAGGGTCTGGGTTCATGCAGCGGCCCTCCCTGTTTTTGCATGAGACGTTGTTCCTCGATTCTAAACTTGTGGCGCAGCAAATAGGCGGGGTTGCCCTCGATCTGCTGCAACCACTGTTCCATGATCATGGATGCAGTACTGATTCCAGCGGTGTCGCCGTCGGGAGAAGGCTCTGCACTGGCATCGGTCCCATCATCCTTTGGCGCCTCGTTCTGTTGGTCGAAACGTTCAACGGCCTCGAGGCCTTTTCCTGGCACCATGTCGGGCAGGGCATCAGCTGGAGGCTCATCACCACGATCCATGGGCTGTTGCGATTTCTCATCGGCTTCGCTGCCGGGTTTTTCTTTGTCATCGGCACCCCCGGCATCCTCCATCTCTTCCTGGTCTCCTCCATCGGCCTGGGATTCGCTCTCCCGGTCTTCACCCCGGTCTCCCCCGTCTTCCTCGGATTCCCTACCGTCTTCTCCCTGATCCTGCGGTTCATCACCGCTCTCTCCATCCTGGGGCTCTTCCTCCCGGGGCTTTTCACCGGGCTGCTCTTTTTCTGATTCGCCGTCAGACTTGTCTTCCTCCTCACCGGATTCGGACTCCTCTTCCGACTGCTGGTCACCGGACTCGGACTCCTGTTCCGACTGCTGGTCGCCGGATTCGGACTCCTGTTCCGACTGCTGGTCGCCGGATTCGGACTCCTGTTCCGACTGCTGGTCGCCGGACTCGGACTCCTGTTCCGACTGCTGGTCGCCGGACTCGGACTCCTGTTCCGACTGCTGGTCGCCGGACTCGGACTCCTGTT
>JAAELC010000040.1 GCA_024227135.1 Gammaproteobacteria bacterium | reverse complement strand
TTATATTAAAAAACACTGATGTGGTGCGTGCGCTTAAGAACTCATCGGACACCATAAGAATGGGTCGACAACACCTGCGTGTTCAACGGGAGAGCAACGATCGCATTGCTGTGACCATGAAGGTCGAAGAAGTGCGTCGTGCATGTGTGGAAAATGAGGATGGCACCTTTTTGGTCAAGTTGTCGCGTTCAACAATGACACCATTCTACAACCAGGACGTCCGACTAAACCCGACGGTTGCATCGGTCGCAGAAAAACCACAGCCGAGTTCCTCCCCTGTGCCCATCAGTTCTTCGGCGTCCTCTGCGCCCATCAGTTCTTCGGCGTCCTCTGCGCCCATCAGTTCTTCGGCGTCCTCTGCGCCCATCAGTTCTTCGGTGTCCTCTGCGCCCGTCAGTTCTCCGGCGTCCTCTGCGGTTCTCAGCCCTTCGGCCATCTCTTGGATCCCGGAATTAACCTCAGCCCTGAACGTACGACGTGGGCCCCTTAGTCCGGCGACGGACTCTGACGGCGATGCATCACTATTTGACTCACCGCAACTGTCCCAGGGGAGCGGTGAGAGCGTCCCACCATCACCACTCGACTCACTGCAATCACCCCAGAGTGGCGGGGCATGGCCTGGGAGCGCCCCACCATTGTCACCCGACCCACTGTCACCCTGGGGCGGTGGGTCAGTCGAGACACCATCTCTGGAAGAGAAAAATCGACTCTCGCGGAAGTATATACTGGAAAAAATGCACACGATCGTGCCCAGAATGCACAATGCTTTGCGTGGAGAACCGGGGTGGACCTGTGAAATCGAATACGACAACAAAGGCGTTCGTTATACACAACCTATCCTCGAACCTCGCGATTATGGTGAATGGGGGAAGCTGCCGTATCCCCTGCGTGCGGCACAGCGGCAACGATCCTGGCGTGAGGTGGTTATCCGAGGGTCGTATCGGTCCACGGATGTGTTAGATTCCAAAGAACACGGCTGTGTTGATGCGCGGAACCTTCAGACCGGGGTGTATTGTTTTACATTCACATCGGTGTTCAATCAACCGGAAAAAGATTACCCGATTACAGTGGTGGGGATTGTACGGATGACGTTTGAGACGGGGTGTGGAATCCATGTAGCTAAAACGTATAGCAGCGTGGATGCCTGGGAGCGAGGGCTCTTTCAATTCTTAGAAGCCCCCGAAAATTTCTTCGTTCACAATACACCAAAATAAAATGCACATTTATGTATTTTTTACTTTTCCCTTGGTACTT
>JAAELC010000039.1 GCA_024227135.1 Gammaproteobacteria bacterium | reverse complement strand
CACAAAACGCCCCACTATCGTGTCCATCACCAGCATCCCTTCCGGGGTCAGCCGGCAGAAATCCGAACCCGGCTCCAGCAGCTTGTCCAGTAACCGATCTGACAGTACCGGCTCAAAAAGCGTCTTAAAATCCACCGGGAATCTTTGGTTGAAATCGGCAATCGGAATCCCCCGGATCTGTCGCAGGCCCAGATAGACGGCCTCTATCATCTGCTGGTTTACGGTAAGCGTCTCTTTCTCCATGACCGGCAGCCGGCCCTGTGCAAGCGTTTCCAGATACATGTCCAGATCACGATGATTCCAACTGCGTACCGGTGCGTGGTAAGAATGCGCGGCCGGGCCGAGGCCGACATAAGGCGCCAGCGTCCAGTATTTACAGTTATGGCGGGAGCGGTAGTTATCGGACCTGGAAAAATTGGAAACTTCGTACTGCCCATATCCGGACGTTTCCAAAACTTCCCTGCTTAACAAGAAAAGAGCCGCCACATCCTCCTCCGGCAGCGGCACCACACTGCCCTCTTCCCGCTGCTGATCCAGCAAGGTTCCCTTCTCATAAGTCAACAGGTAGCAGGATAGATGCTCAGAGTTAAAAGAGACTGCTTTTTCGATGTCGCGTCGCAGGTCT
>JAAELC010000038.1 GCA_024227135.1 Gammaproteobacteria bacterium | reverse complement strand
TGCGCCTTGAATCTGAGCTGATACCCTGCGCATTATGGGACGATACATAATTTCCGAGGCCCTTAAGTGAGAAAAGGGTCGCGGTAAACAGTGGTCAATGACTTTTACCCCCTGCAGCTTGCCGATTCAATCAGCTCCGGGAATTAAACGGCGTTGCACAAGACCCTTGTGTGCCTCATTTCAGCCCCTGAGCCGGAAGTAAACATCCCGGGCCGACAGGGTAAAGAGAGATATAAGCCACGACCCGGTAGTGTCCGGACGACGAATGATTAACCGGCTGATGCAGTAGGGATGTATTTGCTCAGGACTGTCAGAACCGAGCACGTAAGTCGGTATTTTTTCAGGCTGTTTTGGGGTTGCCAGAACCGGAAATAATATCTTTCGTTTCGAGGCATAGCCTGCTTTACTCCGACGCGGCTCAACATGAATTGGGAAATGTTGATACCGCTGAGCAGACTCAATCGGGTAGCAGTCTGGTTGAGTCTGATTTGTCAGATCTGTTCCAGGGGGTACTCATGCCGGACAAAACCATTCAGTTATCGATCGATGTTCGGGGGAGCAGGCGAACCGCTTACCGGTTGTCGTTGATCGCATTCGTCGCGCTGCTCACAGCTTGTGGTACCCCCGAAAAGTCGGTTACTCAGGATCAGGCCAGGGTGGACCATCGGTTGCTCTTTTCCATGCCTGAGAAGCTCATTTCCTATGACGAGCAGGTCCGGCCCATTCTGGATAGAAGGTGCGTGGTCTGTCACGGTTGTTATGATGCCCCCTGTCAGCTCAAGCTTTCTTCTGTTTCCGGTATTCAACGGGGCGGCAGCAAGGAGACAGTTTACGATGGTGCCCGGATTAAAGCGGCCGAGCCAACGAGACTGTTCATCGATGCACTGACAACCGGGCAGTGGCGTGACAAGGGTTTTCATTCGGTGGTCAGCGATGAGCCGGTGGGAGACCCTCAAACTAATCTGGAGAATTCGTTACTGTATCGCATGCTTCGGTTGAAGCAGCTGCATCCTCAGCCACGTATCGGCATGTTGTCAGAAAGCATCGACCTGGGACTGGGCCGCAGCCAGGTTTGCCCCACGGTGGAAGAGTTCGACGCCTATGCCGCCGACTTTCCGCTTCAGGGTATGCCCTTTGGCATGCCGAATCTGGATATCGATGAATACACCACGCTGGTGCACTGGCTCGCCCAGGGATCTCCGGTGTCGACCGATCAGCCGGCTTCCCCGAAGGTCGCGGTTCAGATACGCCGATGGGAACGGTTTTTGAATGGGCCGTCCAGCAAGCAGCAGCTGGTGAGTCGTTATATCTATGAGCACCTGTTTCAGGCTCATATTCATTTTGCCGGCACGGATGATCGTGAATTCTATCGCCTGGTCCGCTCTTCAGCCCCTGTGGGTCAACCCGTCAGCATCGTTGCAACAGCGCGTCCCTACGGCGATCCGGGTGGTCCTGTCTACTATCGCCTGGTCCGCCATCAGGGGAGTATTGTCGCCAAGAATCACCTGGTTTATGAGTGGTCGGACCAGCGGCTCCGGCGCTATCGGGAACTGTTCATCGATCCCGATTATCAAGTGGATAAGTTGCCGTCCTATGACCGGACGGTGGCATCCAACCCCATCAAGGCATTTGCCGGTCTGCCGGTAAAATCACGCTACCGGTTCCTGCTGGATGACGCCCGGTTTTTTATCGAGGGTTTTATCAAGGGGCCGGTTTGCAGAGGGCAGATTGCGCTCAATGTCATCGAAGATCAATTCTGGGTGTTCTTTTTCGATCCCGATGCACCGATTATCTCCACCAAACCCGAATATCTGAATGCCATGGCCGATTATCTGGCCTCTCCGTCAGAACTGGAAGACACATTCAAGCTGTTTGCGGTGGAGCGCCACTATCAGGAACTGCTCAGGGAGTATCGCCTTTCCAAAGAAGAATACGCCGAACGGGTCGATCCGGTGAATCTGAAAGAGGCCATGGCCTTCATCTGGGATGGCCAGGGAAGCAACCCCAATGCGGCACTCACTATTTTCCGGCATCTGGACAGTGCTTCGGTGAGTTATGGGCTGGTGGGGGATTTTCCGGAAACCGCCTGGGTCATCGATTACCCTGTCCTCGAACGTATTCACTATCTGCTGGTGGCCGGTTTTAACGTCTATGGCAACCTGGGTCATCAACTGAACACGCGTCTCTACATGGATTTTTTGAGGATGGAAGGTGAGGACTACTTTCTGACGCTTTTGCCGGCAGACAAACGTCGGGCCATACGGGATTCCTGGTATGAAGGTATTCGTGCCAGCTTGAAATCCGATGAACTGCTGGATTGGTGGATAAACTGGGAGCTTGTCACCGGTTATCAGACTTCTGATCCCCAGAAGGAGCTCTATCAGGTTCTGGAGGAACATGTGGGGAAACTGGCCGGGAACGATGAGGGAATCAACCGGTGTAGAACAGCGGATTGTGGTGACTCCGGTCGTAGCACGGCTGCAAAAAGGGCCAACAAGGCATTAAGGGGTGCCGCTAAAATGCGGGGTGCGGTGGTGGCCGTGTTGCCTGAAACCACATTCCTGAGAGTCAGGTTGGGCGGGCGGCCCGAAGACGATCTGGCTTATACGATGATCAGCAACAAGGCTTACAAACACGTTCGTTCCATGTTTGCCAATGAGAAGCTGGGGGACCGGCGGGACTACGAAAACGACACACAGACGGTCGTCGGCTGGCTGGAAGGCTCTTACCCCAACTTCTTCTATGTAGTCGATATAGAGGATATCGAAGCATTCGTAACCCACTACAATGCAATCAAGGTACGGGATGATTACGAAAAGTTTGTCGCACGCTATGGTCTGCGGCGCACGGACCCAGAGTTCTGGGCAGCTTCTGACTGGTTCAACGACAAAGCTGCCCGGGAGCAGCCGCTGTTCTCGGGTTTGTTCGATCTGAACCGATACGAAAACCGATGAGATCCTTCAGGGATTGATCAAGCCGGAGGGGAAGGCCACTTAAGGCCAGGGTCAACCTGTTACGGCCACGGGCTGTTTTATGATGGTGTTGGCCCAGGCCTCCATCGCGCTGTTTGCAACCGGCATCGGTGCTTCCATGAAGGTGATAATGAAGCTGTCGGCCAGTTCCACGACCCCGATGGATCTGGGGCGGACCGCCATCACCTCGGGGCAGGGCAGAGTAATGCCGAAACAGAAAACCACGTTCTTGGCATCCAGGATGTGCTCGTCTACATGCCCCTCAGCCAGTTCCCTGGTGTGTGAGTAGTGATCGAAAACAGCGATGAAGCGGCTCACTCTGTGGGCATCGACACAACTTTTCAAGTGGTCGATAATTTCGTCGACACTGTCGTAGTCGGTTTCCTCTTTATCCACTTCCAGTGTGAAGACCGGGTATGTCTCCTGTACCAGGGTTCGCTTCATCTATGGTTGCTCCTCCTCGGAAAGCCATCGATCGGGCACGATGCTGTTACCCGGTCAGGGCCAAGGCTAAGGTATGCTCCGGGTACTGGCATTGAAAATTCGCAATAACCGGGCCTGAAAGTGGATAACAGTTATCAGGGAGGGCTGATTGTCAGTCCTGAGCGATATGTTCCAGATTGGGGATATCGAGTAGAAAGTTGTTTGGCGGGGTTTCTACCAACAGGCTCTTGCGCTTGAATTCCGCTATCGTGCGGCTGGCGGTTTCAGTCGTGATGCCGAGCATGGCGCCCATATCTTCCCGGCTGAACAGGCTGCATTCACTGGTCTGTTCATTTGAGACCAGACGCAGCAACAGGCGGGCCACCCGCTGTTTCGCTGAGCCGGTAGAGAGTTCCGTGAGCCAGGCATCGGCTTCCGAGAGTGCTCTCTGCCAACGGTTCAGGAGTTCTTTGTGAAGCGCAGGGTTGGTAAGGGCTAATGCCTTGACCACGCTCACCGGCAGAGTACAGGTTTGTGTAGGTTGCAGTACTACCGCGTCGTGCTGATAAGGTTGATCGAGCAGTGACTCCAGTCCGGCCACATCGGTGCTGCGCAGCAGTCGGACGATGCGCTGGGTACCGTCCGGCAGGTACTGTACGAGTTTGAGCACGCCGGATCGTATGGTATACATGCGATCGCCCACATCCCCGGCTCGATAAAGGGTCGAGCCGGGGGGCAGGGTGTGGATATCGATGGGCTGGTGAATCTGATCGAAATCAGACTCCTCCAGACCCGAAAAGAGGACCGAGTTGCGCAGTGTGCAGCTTAGACAGTCTGCCTGCCCTTCCCATGCCTCTTTGTCGGAAATGAATTTCATTCCAGGTCAAATTTGAGTTTAGGTAGATTTTCGAGGGATTGCCTGATCGCATCTTCGGGGTAGTCATAGTCTTCCAGTTCGCCGGCGAAATAGCGATCATAGGAGGACATATCGAAATGGCCATGACCCGAGAGGTTGAAAAGCAGTGTCTTGGGCTCACCCGTTTCGGCACACAGCTTTGCTTCCCTGATGGCGGCGGCAACGGCATGGGTGGATTCCGGCGCGGGGACGATGCCCTCGGTGCGTGCAAACAGTACACCGGCTTCAAAGGTCTCGAGCTGGGGTACCGCCATCGCATCCAGTAAACCCTCGTAATGGAGTTGACTGACCAGTGCCGAATCCCCGTGATAGCGTAACCCGCCTGCATGAATCCCTGGTGGAACAAAATCGTGCCCAAGAGTGTACATCTTCAGCAGTGGGGTCAAGCCAATGGCGTCCCCGAAATCGTAGGCGTAGACACCTTTGGTCAGGGTCGGGCAGGAGGTGGGCTCGACGGCGACCAGTCTTACGTTCTTTCCTGAGGCTTTATCGGCGAAAAAGGGAAACGCAATCCCTCCGAAGTTGGAACCGCCACCGCAGGGAGCGAAAACCACATCCGGGTAATCTCCTACGATTTCCAGTTGCTTTTTCGCTTCCTCCCCGATAATCGTCTGGTGCAGCAGGACGTGATTGAGAACCGAACCCAGCGCGTAGTTGGTATCTTCCCGTCCGGCGGCTTCTTCCACCGCTTCGGATATGGCAATACCGAGCGACCCCGGGGAGTCCGGGTCTTTTTCCAGAATTGAACGCCCCGAGTTGGTCATATCGGTAGGACTGGAGAACACATCTGCACCCCAGGTCTTCATCATGGAGCGACGGTAGGGTTTTTGATCGTAGCTGATACCGACCATGAAGACTCTCACCTCCAGACCGAACATTTGTCCCGCCAGTGCCAGTGAGCAACCCCATTGGCCTGCACCCGTTTCAGTGGTCAGACGTTTGATACCTGCTTCCTTGTTGTAGTAAGCCTGGGCCACCGCCGTATTGGGTTTGTGAGAACCGGCAGGGCTCACCGCTTCGTTTTTGTAGTAAATTTTAGCCGGTGTTTTAAGTGCCTGCTCGAGCCGATGGGCACGGTACAGGGGAGAGGGACGCCAGAGGCGCAGAATGTCCCGTACTTCCTCTGGAATGGGTATCCAGCGCTCGGTACTCATCTCCTGTTTGATCAGCTCATCGGGGAAGATCGCAGAAAGGGCTTCAGGGCCCACCGGCTGGCCATCCGGACCCAGGGGTGGGGTCGGTGGGGTGGGCATGTCTGCCATCACGTTATACCAGTGGGTGGGCATTTCAGACTCTTTCAGCAGTATTTTTGTTTTCAATTCATTCGCTCCGGTAATCGGTTTTTCTACAGCGCCCGCTCTGGTTGTTCTGGCGGGTCAGTGAGCAATCTTCACATACTCCAGGTGTGTATAGCTAGCCCGGAAACGTCCTCCGGGAGTGGGATGATTTAGCCAGGATAGCGAACCTGGGGCCGGGATAATCGTCTGATACCGGTTCGTTGAATGAATTCACGTACTAATCTATTGATTATAAAGAAAATATCGATGCTGAACGACGGCTTTGGCAGGAAGTTGCGCCCGGACTTGCAAGTACGTGCTTTGCACTTTACTTATACCGTGATAAACAAAATATTTACCAATCAGTCAGGAGATTTGTCAGGCATTCGGGTATTTTTTCCCGTCTGTACTCCTTCATATCATGGTGAGGGGGCAGCGGCCCTGTGGGGCAGGGTGCCCCGAAGTGTTGCATTCCTGTTGTTTTTTTGGGTGGTCCGGCCTGGCGATATCCGTGATCTTTCCAGGTTAAAGCTGCCGCAGGCCCACCCGGTGCTGGTATTATTGGCTCCCCTGAAATTTACTCGAATTGATCTGGTGTCGACGATGGCGATCATCACACTCCGCAATGTGCAACTCGGCTTCGGCGGTCCCTTACTGCTGGAGAATCTGAATCTATCAATCGAAAAGGGTGAGCGAGTCTGTCTATTGGGGCGAAATGGTGCGGGAAAATCCACTTTGATGAAACTGATCGCCAGGGATCTCCAGGCAGATGAGGGGGATTTATCGATCCAGCAGGGGGCTTTGGTCACCCGCTTGCCCCAGGAAGTACCCTCCGGTCTCAAGGGAACCATTTTTGATGTGGTATCCCAGGGACTGGGTGAGGTGGGTGATCTGGTTCGGCGTTATCACCAGCTCAGCCTGAAAATGACCGCCGGTGCGGAGCAGAATGTGCTCGATCAGCTCTCGTCGGTCCAGCATCAGCTCGAGGCCAGGGGGGGATGGCAGAGCGAACAGCAAGTAGAGACGGTCATTTCCCGCCTTTCCCTGAATCCTGATATTCAGTTTGAAACCCTTTCCGGGGGGCTGAAACGCCGGGTGATGCTGGCGCAGGCGCTGGTCCAGGGGCCTGATCTCCTGTTACTGGATGAACCCACCAACCATCTGGATATTGAGTCGATTGACTGGCTTGAGGAATTTCTCGTCCGCTACTCCGGTGCGTTGCTTTTTGTCACCCATGATCGCGTTTTCCTGCAGCGTCTCGCCACCCGTATCGTGGAGCTAGACCGGGGGAAAATGACCGATTGGCCAGGAGATTATGCCAATTTTCTTCGTCGAAAAGAGGAGCTGTTGAACGCCCAGGAGAAGGCGGATGAACGCTTCGACAAAAAGCTGGCACAGGAAGAAGTCTGGATACGCCAGGGTATCAAGGCACGGCGAACCCGAAACGAAGGGCGAGTGAAAGCGCTGGAACAGATGCGCAGGGAGAGGGGCCGTCGCCGGGGGCAGGAGGGTACTGTCAGAATGACGCTGCAGGATGCGGAACGTTCCGGGAAACTGGTGGCCAAGGCCAGGAAGCTCGAGTACTCCTGGGAGAAGGAGCCCATTATCAAGGATTTCTCGGTCACTGTGCTGCGTGGTGATCGTATCGGCGTTATCGGTCCCAATGGTGCCGGAAAATCCACTCTGCTGAACTTACTGCTAGGACGGTTGGCTCCCAGTAAAGGGGAAGTTCGCCTCGGCACCGGGCTGCAGGTGGCTTACTTCGATCAGTTGCGCGCGGCGCTGGATGATGAGCGCACGGTCCAGGACAACGTTGCCGATGGCGGTGACAAGGTGGAGATAAATGATAGATCGAAGCATGTGATCAGCTATCTTCAGGACTTTCTCTTTACACCGGACCGGGCACGTCAGCCGGTCAAAGCCCTGTCCGGGGGGGAAAGAAACCGATTGCTGCTGGCCAGATTATTCGCCCGCCCGGCAAATGTGCTGGTTCTGGATGAACCCACCAACGACCTGGATATGGAAACCCTGGAACTTCTGGAAGAGCTGTTGCTGGAGTACCAGGGAACATTGCTGCTGGTCAGCCATGACAGGGCTTTCCTCAACAACGTCATCACCAGCACTCTGGTTTTCGAGGGGGGAGGGAGGGTGAGTGAATATGTTGGGGGTTATGACGATTGGTTGAGGCAGCGTGGAGCCAGGGTAGAGGCGGCGCCGGTTAAAAAAACACAGGTTACCCCTGCCAGTAACAAGCCAAGATCACAGGCTGCCAAACTGAGCTATAAGGACCAGCGAGAGCTCGACGGGCTGCCGCAACGGCTCGAAAAACTCGAGCGGGAACAGCAGGAAATTCTGGATGCGATGGCTGAGCCCGCATTTTATCAGCGGACCGGTGCTGAAATTTCAGCGGTACAGGGGCAGTTGAAGACCCTTGAAGAGGCGTTGCAGGCTGCCTATCTGCGCTGGGAGGAGCTTGAGTCTCTACTGGATAAGCGATAGCTGAAAACCACGGTCAGAATAATCCTGCTACGAGACCAACGAACCATAAAAGATGTTCGGTGGTACGGGTACCTGGTAAAGTCCGGGGTGGACTCATTCGGTAATTCCCCAGGGAATACTGACTTTGGCAGAACAGCCCGTCATCAGTACCAGCTGCAGGCGTTACCGGTTCAAACCGCCACCCCCATCGAGTCAGTCGTCCTCTCTGCTGAGCTCGACCCCTAGCAGCCCCGACTCACCTGCCGTTGCCTCCACCAGCATCGGCTGGCAGCAGACCTGGCAGTCTTCTGTGTATTTCTGCGCGGGTACGGATAGATCCACCATTATTTCAATGGATTCACCACAATAGGGGCACGTGACACTGGCCGTTTCCACGATATTCATAATGAGCATCCCCGGTTATCAGAAAGGGTTGGCAGGGCATGGATTCAATAAAGTCCAAATCTGTGTTTGATATTCTGGCATTCCCTCGATCCTGATATGGTTATCAGGGATGATCCGAAACTATCAGGGATGATCCGAAACTATCAGGGATGATCCGAAACTATCAGGGATGATCCGAAACTTGCAGCAAGACCTTGCCGAACAATGCCGGAGAG
>JAAELC010000037.1 GCA_024227135.1 Gammaproteobacteria bacterium | reverse complement strand
CCAGAAGCGATTATCGTACTGTTACCCTGGAATAGCGGCATGCTAGATGCTATTGTACTGAAATATATAAAAATTTAGTCGATAGATGAACTCCTTCACAAAACGACTGACGACGCTGCAGAAGCACCTGAGAAACCGCCCCGACAAAGAGTTTGAGCAGGCGGTCATCAGGCTGTCTATCTCGACAATGATCGTGCCTTACCTAATGCTGGTCAAACCGGATACCCTGGACTTGACCGCCTGGCGATATGGAATGTTGCTGGTCGCCACACACTTGACCATTGCCATCATCATACTCGTTGCCATTGTCCGAAAACCCGGAAAATCAGTCCTGCGAAGGGTAACCGGAATTGTCGCAGATATAGCGGCTTTCAGCATTGCCATGGCAGCCACGGGAGAAATGGGGGCACCCTGGTGGGCTGGATATCTATGGGTGACCTTTGGCAACGGCTTCCGTTTCGGTGAGCGTTACCTGTATCTGTCAGCGATCCTGTCCGTTGTGGGTTTCAGTGCCGCACTGATCTCCAATGAGTTCTGGCAGTCACACATCGGAGTCGGACTTGGACTGCTGGCTGCCCTGATCGTCCTACCCGGCTATGCTGCCACATTGACCAGAAGAATTCACGCGGAACGACAACGGGCTGAAGAAGCCAGTCAGGCAAAGAGTGAATTTCTGGCAAAGATGAGCCATGAGATCCGTACTCCGCTGAATGGAATCATCGGCAGTAGCGATCTACTCAAGACCTGTCCCCTGGGAAGAGAAGAACAGAATATTGCCGAGACTATATCCGCCTCGGGACAAACGCTGTTACGCCTGATCGAAGACATTCTTGATATTTCAAAGATCGAAGCAGGAAAAGTTGTCCTGGAGCATACCAATTTCGACCTCCACGAGCTGATCAATACCACCGTCAAAATGTTCATGGTGGAAGTGGAACAAAAAAGACTCCGACTGGCGGCTCACATAGGATTGGACACACCCTTCAGGCTGGTGGGTGATCCGTTTCATCTACGCCAGATATTGATCAATCTACTCGAAAATGCTGTTAAATTTACCAAAAAGGGTTCCATAGAACTACGTTGCCACCAGGTACGCAGTGATGATGCGAGATCTTTGATACGTTTCGAAGTAGTCGACACGGGAATCGGTATTCCTGCAGAAATGCAGGAAAAAATATTCGAGACCTTCACCCAGGCCGATGACAGCACCACCCGGCGTTACGGAGGAACCGGCCTGGGAACCTCCATCGCGAAACAATTGGTCGAGCTCATGGGGGGGCGTATCGGACTCCAAAGTACGGCCGAGGTCGGCACAACCCTGTGGTTCGACATCTATTTCGAAAAACAGCACGACCTGGTGGATGAAAGAGAGATCCTGCAGGTCCAGGATTGCAGGGTGTTGCGCTTATGCACTGATCCTCACCTGACCACAGATGTCTCGCACAGCCTGCAAGGCTGGGGAGTCTCCTTCCACAATGTGCTGACCCCCCGGGACGCGCTGCGTCAGCTGATCGAGAAAAGCCCCAGGGATACGCCTTATGAGGTGATTATTCTTGACCAATTCGTGATCGACGCGGAAACCCAGGGACTGCTCGAATCCCTGGACCGGGTACTGACACTACCTCAGGCAACCATTCTGATCGTCGGATCCGAAACAGGGCCGCTACTCAACACGAAGAGAATTACCAATACTGTTTACACCATCAAGGAACCGTTTGATAAAGCACTCCTGTTTAATGCCCTGCATGCCTCCCAATCCGTTCGCTATGATGAAGAGGGTATCATCAATCTTTCCCAGCATTTTACCCAGCATCGCCAAGGGCAGCGTCATCTCGATATTCTGGTGGCGGAAGATAACAGCATCAACCGGACGGTCGTGGGACGAATCCTGGAACGTGCCGGTCATCGAAGTCACCTGGTAAGCAACGGACTGGAACTCCTGGACGCGCTGGAGAAAAAATCCTACGATCTGGTCATTCTTGATATGCACATGCCCGAACTGGGTGGCGTGGAAGCTTACAAACTCTATCGTTTTGCACACCCCAGCGATGATGCAACACCCTTTATCATGCTCACAGCCAATGCTTCGGGAGATGCCCGACGGGAGTGTGTGGAAATCGGAATCGACTATTTCCTCACCAAACCCATCTCATCAGGCAAACTACTGGAAACCATATCCAAAGCAGCAAACCTGAATCCGGACACGAAGCCTGACGATATCCCGGATGAACTCACTGACCCGCTTACTGACAACGAGCCTCTCATTGACTACGAAGCACTTCAGGAAGTAATAGATCTCGCACCCGACATCGCATTTCTGAAACGGCTATTGCGAAATCTGGATCGAGACGGGACCAGCCTGACCGAAGGCATGAAAGGTGCGCTGAAAGCGGGCAATATCGCCGAGCTCAAAAATTATGCACACGCCTTGAAAGGTTCCGCCATCAATCTTGGGCTACGTCGACTTTATGCACAAACATGCCAGATCGAGGAACTTTCCGAAGTCAGTCTTACGACTGATGGTGCTGCCTGCATCAGGTCGATCTGCATCACCCTGGACAAGGCCAGGGCCGACCTGGCCAACGCATTTGACCAGGTCGGCCTCGATATGCCCAACGACTACGGTGGAATCAAACAGCCACTGCCTGATCAACCCTGACCGGTTCACTTTCCCATCGTTTCAGCTGGGCATTGAGCAGGTACTGCATCATTCGCTGGTTTCTATCTGACAGTTTCAACGCCGTATCGACCCAGACCTCCACCGCATCATACATCTCCCGATAGGTCAGCGGATTGTATTGACCGACAACCCTGTCCAACCCTTGAAACCCGGCACTCCGACTGCGCTGGTGCTGAATATAGTCGTATACCGCTTCTTTACCTTTTCCGAAAGGAACCAGAATATCCACTACACCCATTTCATAGAGTTCCTCCGCAGAGTAAACCTTACCGCTGGATACGATTCTTTTAGCCAATGCGGGTGACAGGCGACGTGCCAGAAAACTGAAAGCCCCCATTCCTGGAAACAGTCCAAAAACGGTTTCGGGGAAACCGAATTTAGAACCCTTCTCAGCAATCAAAGTATTCGCTGACAACGCCGCTTCGAACCCCCCGCCCAGCGTCTCACCCTGCACCAGAGCAATCGTGGTAAAGGGTAAGTCGTAGCTGGTAGCCGAACGATAGAGAATATTGATACAGGAAACGGCATAGGCAGCCAGGGCTTTTCGGTCGCCACTGCGTATCAGTTTTAAAAAATAGGCCAGGTCGCCACCAACATTGAAAACCCCCGGCATACTGGAACTGAGGACCTGATACATGAGTCTGGAATCATCCCCCTGTTCGTAGTCACTCCGGGCCTTGTCCGCTACGATCTGCTGTGCTTTGGCAACATCCTCAAGTAATCCGGTATGCATACAGGGACGCTCGATATACCTGAATGTCGCCCAAGCCATCTGGTAGTAAGGTTCGAATACGAGATCCAGATACTGAAAATGTGTTGTAGTTATCGAATTATGGTTGTTTTTAATCACTATCGCTCTCCTGAATACATTAATATGTCTTTACGGATTCAGCGCAAGTTTTGCGCCCAAGCCAAACAAAATTTTGTTTTCCTTCTTGCCGTTCGCTCAACAGTTTTTACCTGCACAGGTGGCAATACCTGCACGACACGCTGGATTTATTTCCAAATCCACCTGTGTAATAAAAACCTAAGCTGGTTTCTTAATCTGACATCTCTTAGGAATCTTTTACCTCTTCCAAAATAAAATGCGGCAGAGATACAGAATGCATAACATCTGATTTCTGTATCTGCCGGGCGCCCACATTCCTGGGCATAACCCTGTCCTTAACTATTTGGGATTTCCTGCAGCGGCATTCCCAATGAAACTACTCCTGGGAATGTACCTTCCTGGTCCACGTATCACAGTTACCGACA
Organism: Gammaproteobacteria bacterium; assembly: GCA_024227135.1. Lineage (GTDB taxonomy): Bacteria > Pseudomonadota > Gammaproteobacteria > Chromatiales > Chromatiaceae > JAHEHQ01. The sequence goes on along the minus strand of JAAELC010000037.1, from coordinate 18,203 downwards.
GAGATGCGGTAACTTACCGGTCAGTTGATCGTGGTTGCTGGCTTGAGCTAAAAATCTTCGAACTATTTTCCCCGTCCCGGCCTGATCCTTGTGGTCGCCTGAGCGACCAGCGGATCTTCAGGCCAGTAGTGCTTCGGATACCTGCCTTTTAACTCTTTTCTAACCTCCTGATAGGTTCGTTCCCAGAATCCCCGTAGATCCTGGGTGATCTGAATCGGCCTTTGAGCGGGTGACAGCAGGTGCAGCGTTACCGGTACCTGCCCGTCACACACCCTGGGCGTGTCCATCAGACCGAACATCTCCTGCAAACGGACCTGGAGCACCGGTGACATACCGGGCTGATAGCCAAGTCGCTTATTGGCACCGCTGGGCACCTGAACGTGAGTGGGTGCCAGCTGATCCATACGCTGACGCTGTTTCCAGTCCAGCCCGTTGGAAAGAATGGATTTCAAGCCTAGTTTTCTAAGATGATCCCTTCGGGTGATGCCTTGCAGCCATGGTTCAAGCCAGGCATCCAGACCGGCTGACAGGGTTTCATCAGACAGGTCTGGCCAGAAAGAATCGGGTTGCCAATGCCGTAGCGAGAGTAACCGCCCGCGCCATTCCTCAACCGACCGGCCCCAGGGTAGAACTTCTATGCCCAGGGATTTGATCCCATCCAGCATGGCTTTACGCATTTTTGCAGGATCAGGATCACTCAAAGGTGCTACTGAAAGCTCAATGGCTCCCAGACGTTCCTCCTTCCTGGCCACAACAGACTGGGACCGGCTCTCCCAGGTAATCACCGAATCAAAGGTAATTTGTGACCCGAGAAAACGCCTCAACTGATCAGGTGTTACCCTTGCCGCCAGAAAAGCCCGGCCCTCCGACCTTCCGGCGTCGAGGCTGGGAATCACCAGGTACTCTTCTCCAGACAGCGAATCTCCCTCGGGAATTCCAACGGCACGACCGGATGACATGAGATAACTGTTCTGTTCACTACCTCGACGACGGGCAATGCGATCCGGATAGGCATCAGCCAATAAAACACCGGGAGACAAGGTTCGGGAAGGTGACCCCGCAGCCTGAGCTACCACATTAACCACCTTTTGAAGCTGCCTGCTGATGGATACCACCCTTGCGCAAGCCGCAACATCTGCTCCAAACTCCGCCAGTTCACGCCTGCCCCGGCCCCGCCACCGCTGGAGCAGTGCCAATCGATCTTCTATATCCACGGAGTTGAGGGTGTTGGGCCCTTTACGCAGAACATCCCGTTCAGAAAGAATCGCAGCGAGATCGGCAGCCAGGCCGACCTGCCCCGAATGACCTGCTTTATCGAGCATGTGAGCCAATCTGGGATGTGCTGGCACGGCGGCCATGCGCCTCCCGGCTGCAGTGATCTGCCCTTCCTTATTAAGGGCACCCAGCGCCTGCAACAAATCTCTGGCTTGAGCGAAAGCTCCGGCCGGTGGCGCATCGAGCCAACATAAATCAGCAGCATCGCCGACCCCCCACAGTGCCAGTTCCAAGACCAGAAAGGAAAGGTCGGCATCGAGGATCTCCGGCTGCATATGGGGCTGAAGCCGTGACTGAACCGCTTGGGTCCACAGACGGTAGCAGACACCAGGCCCCAACCGACCGGCACGACCACAACGCTGTTTTGCTGCAGCGGCAGATACCTTCAATGTTACCAATCGGGTCAAACCGGTGTTGGGATCAAATCTCGGTTGGCGTGCCAGACCACTATCCACCACAACCTTCACCCCTTCTATGGTAAGACTCGTTTCAGCAATGGAAGTGGCCAGAATCACCCGACGTCTTCCCTTGGGGTCTGGCAGAATCGCACGATCCTGGGCAGCCGAATCCAGATTGCCATAGAGTGGATAAATCAAAAACTCCGCATCGAGACGCTCCGAGAGCATGGCCTGGGTGGCATGAATCTCTCCTGCTCCGGGCAGGAACACGAGAATGTCACCCTCTTCTTTTTGCAGTACCTGGCAAATGACTCTCACCACTTCCTGGGAAATCTTTCTTTCCCGAGGGCCCCGTTCCAGGTAATTGACTGCGACGGGATAGCTCTTTCCCGTGGCGCTGATGACCGGCGCGTCCCCCAGCAATCGGGAAACGGACAAAGTATCCAGCGTGGCAGACATAACCAGCAGACGCAGGTCTTCCCTCAGACTACCGGCAACATCAAGACAAAGTGCCAATGCCAGATCGGCCTGAAGACTTCGTTCGTGAAACTCATCAAAAATGACCAGCCCAACCCCCTGCAACTCAGGATCCTGTTGCAGTCGGCGGGTTAAAATGCCTTCGGTAACGACTTCGATACGAGTCGCTTTCGATACACGCCGGTCGAGACGCACTTGATAACCCACCAGCTGCCCCACCTTTTCGTCAGACAGCCAGGCCATCCGGCTGGCAGCCGCCCTTGCCGCGAGTCGCCTCGGCTCAAGCATCAGAATACTGCCATGCAGCCAGGGCTCCCGGAGCAACTGCAACGGCACGACCGTGGTCTTGCCGGAACCCGGTGGTGCCGACAACAGCGCCCGCCCGGAGGACCTCAACGCATCACTCAGGGACGTGATTACTTCTTGGACAGGGAGTTCTTCCACAAAATACTCTGCCGATTACCGATTGCTATCCTCTATGTGAATCTCGGCGTCAGCATGATGTTTCAAGATCATACCGCGGACTTCGTACCCCCGGGCTCGGGAGACGTCCACCATCATGAGTATCTTCCCCGCTTCGATGTCGGAGTGGTATCGATCCAGTCTGTGATTGTGCTCATGCCCCTTCATCAATGCGCTGACCAGGGAACCGAAACCAATACCGGCAATACTGCTGCCCAAGACCGCGCCCCACCCCAACGCCAATCCCGGCGGAGGAAAAAAAATCCCCAGCAACCCCGCCGAAAGACCGGCAACGGCACCTATGGCAGCTCCGATCCAGATTCCATGGGCCAACTCCGTCTTTTGCCAGACAGTCGCCTCGGGAAGACCCTCCAGCCGGCGGGTCAAACTGGCCAGCACATGTATCTTCTCCTTCGGGATTCCTGCGGCTTCCAGCTCTGAAACCACGACACGGCATAACTGTACATCTGAAAAAAGCAAGTAAAGTCGACGCATAGCGTCCCCGCCCCCCTGTTTGTGACCCAGTTTACTATGATATCTTCGGATTGTAATTCCCGGTACCGTTTTGAGTGAATTACCAGGAATTCACCTGAAATATTTCTTCTGCTGGTACTTGAGCGATGCCGGATTCCCGTTACATCCGGCTTTCAACAGGCTTGGAGAGAGAGTACAAAACCTGGAAAGCACAGCCGGGCAGGTTTGGGGCAGAGTAATTTGAAACAGCGACGCTTTCTCACAGAACGTTTTTCCATCAGCCGCTTACGACGTCCTGTCTCCCGCGGCACTTGTACATCCCTGTACGTCGCTCCGGGGTGGGGTGGGGTGGGGGGTGAGGGGGTATTTTGCGGACGGGTACTTTACCGGTGACCAGGAATAACAACTGTTGCGGGATTTCCGGCAGGACGCCGGCCCGACTAAGGGCAATCAACAGCTCTTTCTGGACGCAGGGTACAGTGGACTATTGAATGACATCCGCGAAAAAATCTGAACGATCAGTCTTTTTTTACGTTATCGAATCTTCGGCTTGCCCAACTGACCAGGCCAAGGGCACCGACGAATGCGGCTGCAATGGCCATGTCACGATCGAATCCAAGCGCCAGAGCAGAAAAGCCCAATACACCGGCACCAATCGCACTGAAGGCGAAACTGCGTAGAAACCTGCACACACTGCAGGATTGATGAGAATTACCCATTGTCAGCTCCCGGAATCCCCTGGGAAGGTCTTAACAAGCACCTGCCCATCATTCCCGCTAACGCGGGAATCTCTAATGATCAGTCTGTTACAGACGCGGTCAGTTTCAAATTCCTGCTCAAACAGTGATTTACCTAATCGCTTCAATATACCTATTCAAACTGATTGTGGCAGCTTCGGCTGTCAGGTTGGCACAGAACACCTTCGCTATCCTGGCGAAACGGTACCAACTACCTGGAACCACGCTTTCTGATCCGCCAGATCAACCTCGCGGACAGCCAGACTGAGTCCAGTATCAAGGGGTATATCCCCGGACAGACGAAGTTTGGTTTCCATTGCCAGATCAGGTATCAATAGAGTCGACTTTCGATCCCCTTTCTCCACTACCACCCCTTTTCCCTGCCACTGGGGATTCTGCTTGAGATAAACCAGCTTCCAATGCAAATTGGACAATCGTTCCGCGCGACGAACCGTCGCTGACATCCTGTCAGCAATGGCAATCCGTTCGGAAACCCCTGCCACAGGGATCAGGGGATTGCCATCAAGAAACGCCCGCAACTGCTGATGGGTCACCAGGTCCAGATATCGACGCAACGGGCTGGTCACCCGACTGTAGGCGTCCAACCCCAACCCGGCATGGGCTTCTTCAAGGATTTTGGACCGGGAGGGTTTCATCTGCCTTCTGAAAGCATACATGCCAGCCAGCCCGGTGGATCGATTCCTGTCAGCAGGCGCAGGCTGGGAAGCGAACGGAACCGGCACTTCATTCTCCAATGCAAACCGCGCCACTGCTTCCCCAGCCATCAGCATGAACTCTGTTACCATTTCACGACTGGAAAGACGATCCATTGGTCGAATATCGACACTCCCTTCACCCTCAACCTTAACTCTCACCTCTGGCAGATCAATGGTCACGGCCCCTGCATCCATTCTCCGTGCTCTATAGCTTCGAGCCATGGTGATGAGTGTATCGAACGGCCACTGGTCCATCTGCCGTTCGACTTCCAGGTAACTGTGTCGACTGGCTCGAACCGTCGAGACCACAATTTCCAGATCTACAGGCCGGGCACTGCTGTCCAGCCGAAACCCCAGTGAGAGGGCAGGAGAAGACTCCTGGAGCCCGATTCCCAGCATCCCGGTCAGAGCAGGGGGCAGCATGTGCACTGTCCGGTCCGGAAGGTAGAGATTGGCACCACGGGAGCCTGCTTCCAGGTCCAGGTCACCTCCCGGGGGCACCACAGCGGCAACATCCGCCACATGTACCCAGACCCTGTCCCCATCCAGGCTGATGGCATCATCAGGATCGGAACTGCCCTCATCATCAATAGCAAAGGCGGCAAGGTGTGTCAGATCCACCCTGGTTTCCTTTGGCAGCGAAGACAACAGAAACTCAGGATCCTCCAGAGAAAGCTGGCAGCGCTCGGGATGGGGATTGTGGGCCTGCATCCAATAGCCGGAGCGAAGCAGAACGCGATGGGCCTGATCCGGGGACTCCTGAATTCCCAACGACTGCAATATCCTGCTTGTATCCGCTAAACCGAGAGCAACCCTCTCCACCTCACGCATACGTTCACTGTCCGCTGTTTCCAGCTGGCCGGCCTTGAGACGGGATAAGAAACCATTCCACTCCTGTTGCGCCTGTTCACGGGCTTTCCGATCTGCAAGGTCAGCGGCCACCTGCTCAGCACTGCGGGCCTCTATTTGATGAGGATCCCCTGAAAAATAAAGACCCTCAGCCACCAACAGCCATGTGGACCAGGCGCTTCCCGGATCAAATACACCGTAAATCAACTCTGCCAGTTCCTGCAGGTCGGTGCTTTCTCCTGCCACCAGTTCCCAGGCTTCTGATAGGTCGGCTGTGGTCTCCGTGAGATCGGAGAGACTCGATAGCGGTCCAGGATGCAGCACTTTGATGTCCTTGGGTCGAACCCGCTTGTTCTTTCCCCCCTGAAGTTCTATTTCTATTTTTTCGTCGATTGATGTAACGAGCGCGGGACGAATTTTGTACAACACCAGGCTGCCTGGAATGGGAGAGTAATAGGCCATAGGCTGAATTCAGTTTATTGAAACTTCTTTAAGGTGATATTCGTCAAGTTGTTACTGCACAAACCGATACACGAGGGGGTCCACGACACAGGTCTGCCGCTATCCAGACACCAAATCAAGTTTACAGGGTGCGAATTCGCCTGACACCACCTATTTAATCCCCTATCATCTCACTCATTGATATTAACAACGATTATCGATGGTGCGGGAAATGAACAGCCAATGGGAAAAATATCTGGAATCGACCTATTCAGGCCAGCCAATACAGGGGGTGTCAAATGAATGGCGACCCCCGAGCTGTGCCCTTATGGACCTCTCCCACCTGGGGCTGATTCAAGTGACGGGAGAGGATGCTGATACCTTTCTTCAGGGACAGGTCACCAACGATATTCGGGAACTGGGGGATGAAAACTTTCAGATAAACAGCTATTGCAGCCCGAAGGGTCGCATGCTGGCGATTTTCCACGCATTCCGCCATGCAGGCGCGCTGACGCTGCAAATGTCCACTGAGACTCAATCAGGAATTCTCGAGCGGCTGCGCAAATTCATATTGATGGCCAAAGTCCGAATAGACGATGCCAGCGACCTGATAGTAAAAGTTGGGCTGGCCGGAACAGGTGCAGAGTCGCTGTTGCAGCAACACTTCACGGCCCTGCCGGACCAGCCAGGTAAACTGCAGCATGAAAATGGCGTGACGGTGATGCGACTACCCGCCGACCGTCCACGTTTCGAACTGTTGGGCAGTACGGAAAAAATGATTGATCTTTGGGGTGCATTTTTACCCGCCGCAACAGTCTGCCATCCCGACTACTGGTCCCTCCTCGACATTCGCGCGGGCACCCCCAACCTGTACAACGACACCGCAGAGCTTTTCGTACCACAAATGACCAACCTGCAACTGATCGATGGTGTGAGCTTCACCAAAGGGTGCTATACCGGTCAGGAAGTGGTTGCCAGAATGAAGTATCTGGGAAAACTGAAACGGCGCATGTACCTGACCAGGATTCAGGCAGGCATCGATTTCTGCCCAAAGCCAGGGGATGAATTGTATTCAAGCACCAGTGCATCAGGACAGGGGGCAGGAAAAATTGTCGATGCCCGACCTTCACCGGATGGTGGCTGTGAACTCCTCGCTGTGCTCGAAATCGCCGCTTTTGAACAGGACGATGTTCACATCGGGAGTACCTCGGGACCAAAACTGCAGTTAATGTCCCTACCCTACGAGTTCGAATCTCATTAGACTGTCATTGCGATATGACCGGTCAAGGGGATATAATTCAGACTTATCACCAAGTTAGCCCGCTTTATTAACTACCGAAAGCTCCCGCTCACTGAAATTGCACTACCAGTGTAAAATTAAGGGTGTCTGGGCTTCGGCCGAGAATCTAATCAAACAAGATGAAAAATCCTAGACAGAAAGAGATAGAATCCCTGAAAGTTCGCCTGTCGGCTCTGGAGGCAGAGCAGCAGAGAGAAGAGCAAGAACGCGAATCCCTGGATCAGGCCTATCAGCAGCTCATGGCAACTTTGGACGAAGCAGATGTGAGCTTTGAGTCCTTCGTTCGTTGTTACCACAAGAACATACGGAAATTCATCACGAAAATCGAGCGTGAACAGTCAAAACTGACGGAGGAAAAAACCACTCAGAAACCCACCAGCAGAAAAAAAGCGGTAAGAAAGAAAAAGCGTCGAACCAAAAAAGCCGCCGCAATAAAGATACCGGCTGGCAGCTATACCAACATTCCACCGGACACAGGCAAGGTCTTTGAAGTCAAGGAGAAAGGTCCGCGACCCAAAGTCGTGAAAGCCTTTGCCGAGGAAATCGGTCTGGAAGCCTTTTTGAGTCAATGTCAGGCTAAATAAGGACCTAGACCTAGGACCGAGGGCCGGGGACCCAGGAGTTTTGATCCTGGGTCCTGACAATCCTATTCGGGCCTCATGTGGGGAAACAGTAAAACATCGCGGATTGACGGGGAATCCGTAAACAACATCACCAGCCGATCCACACCGATACCTTCTCCAGCAGTCGGTGGCATACCATGTTCCAGGGCGCGTACGTAGTCCGCATCATAGTGCATGGCCTCCATATCGCCGGCCTCTTTCTCCGCCACCTGCTGGCGGAAACGCTCGGCCTGATCCTCGGAATCATTGAGCTCAGAGAACCCGTTAGCAATTTCCCGCCCGCCAATGAAAAGCTCGAAACGGTCAGTGACCGCAGGGTTTTCATCATTACGTCTCGCCAGGGGCGAAACCTCGGTGGGATAGGCGGTAATGAAGGTGGGATCTGACAAACGGTGCTCCACGGTCTTCTCAAAGATCTCCACCTGTATCTTGCCAGGGCCGTAGCTCTCTTTCAGAGGGATTTCGAGACGCTCTGCGATGACGCGAACCTGAGCGGGATCACCGAGTTGGGCCTCAGTCAGATCAGGATTGTATCTGAGGATCGCTTCTTTGACCGTCATGCGTTGAAATGCCTTTCCAAAATCGAACGTATCACCTTGATAATCAACCTTGTCCGTCCCGAGGACTTCCTGCGCCATGGACCGGATCATTTCCTCACTGAGATCCATCAAATCCCGATAGTCAGCATAAGCCTGATAGAACTCAACCATGGTGAACTCCGGATTGTGCCTGGTGGACAAGCCCTCATTACGGAAATTCCGATTGATCTCATAAACCCGTTCAAATCCACCAACCACCAGTCGTTTCAAGTACAATTCCGGGGCGATTCGCAGGAACAGTTTCATGTCCAGTGCATTGTGGTGGGTGGTAAAGGGCCGGGCTGCAGCACCACCGGGAATGGCCTGCATCATGGGTGTCTCAACTTCCATGAAATCCTGCCCGTTGAGAAAGTCTCTCATGCTCTGAATGATCCGGGTTCGGACGCGAAAGGTTTCCCGGGAGGACTCGTTCATGATCAGATCGAGGTAACGTTGTCGATAACGCTGTTCCTGATCGGTCAGGCCATGCCACTTTTCAGGTAATGGACGTAGCGATTTGGTCAGCAAGCGAATATCATCGACTCGAATCGACAACTCACCGGTCTTGGTCTTGAACAACTGACCTTCAGCGCCCAGGATATCCCCCACATCCAGCTCTTTCTTGAACTGCCCGTTGTAAACGCCTTCGGGCAGTGCATCACGCTGCACAAACAGTTGGATTCTGCCGGACATATCCTGAATATGGGCGAAGCTCGCTTTGCCCATCACCCGCCTGCTCATCAGCCGACCGGCAACCTTGACACGCCCTTGGAGCTGTTCCAGCTCTTCTCCAGTGCTTTCGTCATACGCCGCATGCAGTTCCCCGGCAACGGCGTTACGCCTGAAATCATTGGGATAAGCGGTGCCCCTTTCTCTAATCAGGTTCAGCTTTTCACGACGCTGGGCTATCAGCTTGTTCTCATCATTGGATTGATCTGTCATATTCTATAATCACTGCCGTCAAATTTGTTATTCATAGCACGATGGCTACCAGTCGGTTTTTCATAACGGGAGTCCATCAGTATTCACCACCCAGGGGACAACCGCTGCCGTGGCTGGAGCAGTCGGCGTCCACCAAGGGGTCAGGAACTTCCGCAAATGCAGTTTCTCCCATCCGAAAGAAGACCGGCCTTAACCCGTAAACAGCGCGGATACTCGAAGATCAGGATGATCACTTCGTCAACTGCAACAGCTAAGCCACGCCCGGCAGGGACCAACGAAATGCCCTGGGTTAAAGCCCGCTCTTGAGACTGGCTTCGATGAAGAGGTCCAATCCACCATCCAGAACAGCCTGGGTATTACCCGTTTCCACACCGGTACGGAGATCCTTGATACGGGATTGATCCAGCACGTAGGAGCGGATCTGGCTACCCCAGCCTATATCCGATTTTGTTTCTTCCAGCGCCTGCTGTTCAGCGCTCCGCTTCTTTATCTCCAGCTCATAAAGTTTGGCCTTGAGCTGTTTCATGGCCTGATCCTTGTTCTTGTGCTGCGAGCGGTCATTCTGGCACTGCACTACCACACCCGTGGGATTGTGGGTTATTCGTACCGCTGATTCCGTTCTGTTCACATGCTGACCACCGGCACCACTGGCCCGATATACATCGATGCGTAAGTCCGCCGGATTGATGTCGACCTCGATGGAATCGTCGATCTCGGGAGCGACAAATACTGCCGCAAAAGAGGTATGTCTGCGGTTGCCCGAGTCGAAGGGGGATTTTCTTACCAGCCGGTGTACCCCGATTTCAGTTCGCAGCCAACCAAAACCGTAAGGCCCTTCAAATCGGATAGCCGCCGACTTTATGCCTGCCACGTCTCCAGGCGACACTTCCATGAGCTCGGTTTTAAAACCGTGAATCTCCCCCCAGCGTAAGTACATGCGTAACAGCATCTCAGCCCAATCCTGGGCTTCGGTTCCGCCTGATCCCGCCTGGATATCCAGAAAGGCATTGTTGGCATCCATTTCCCCGGAAAACATGCGGCGGAACTCGAGGGCGGCAATTTTCTTCTCATACTCCTGAAGATCCAGAACCACGGCATCAACGGTTTCTTCGTCTTCCTCTTCAAGAGCCATCTCCAGCAAATCAGCGGATTCGGTAAGACCGTTCGCCAACTCGTCCAGCGTAAGCACAATCACCTCCAGCGTAGCCCGCTCCTTACCCAGGGACTGGGCATACTCCGGATCATTCCAGACCGCTGGATCTTCGAGTTCCCTCAGGACTTCGGTCAGTTTCTCCTGTTTTTCAGGGTAGTCAAAGGTACCCCCTCAGGGATTCTGAACGCCCTTTCAAGTCAATGATCTTGTTGGTGATTGGATTGATATCCTGCATAAGGCGCCTCGCTTGAAGGTAATCGGGAAGTCTACAACATATACTGACTAGAGGAAATCATGCATTATCTTGTCAGTATTTGCTGACTGATTACCGGTTTCTGCTTGCCAATCTCAAATAATTTTTATAATGTCTAGAGAGAAGGATCTTCCCCCTGACAAAGCAGTAAAGATGATTTCACTCCAGCCCGGAAACGATCCACGGAGGTTGACTGTAAAAAAATGGAGCTGGATCTCAACAAGTTCCGAACATTGGTCCCCATCGGAGCACTCTACGATGAGAGCCTGGTATACCTGGCGGAATGCTCGCGGGTGGAACGATACCGCGAAGGTGAACTCATTTTCGATGTCGGAGACGACTCACCCGAATCCATTTTCCTGATTTCCGGCGGGATCCGGATGGTATACAGGGACGATCGTGAGAAATCCATCTACTCAGGCAGTGAGGAATCCCTCCATGCACTGGCTAATTTCAGGCCTCGCCAGTTCAAAGCAGCTGCGGCCTCTGACGCCATCATTGCCCGGGTAGACACTTCACTTCTGGAAAAACTTCTCGCCTGGGGACAAATCGCCCCGGACCAACCCCACTCCAACGACTATCCGCAAATGGATGGGCCCAATGCCGAGGACAGTGAGTGGATGATGGCCATGCTTCAAACCCCGGCCTTTCTGAAGCTTCCCTCCTCAAATATCCAGACGCTGTTTTCCCGGCTTGAATCCACAATGGTTCCAAAGGGAACCGATGTGATCAAATTCGGAACGACGGGTGAGCACTACTACATCATCAAGGAGGGACGCTGCAAAGTGACCAGGCCAGTAGGCAGCGGGGAAACCCTTCTTGCTGAGCTGGGTCCCAGTGACAGTTTTGGTGAAGAAGCTCTGATGTCCAATACCTCCAGGAATGCCACCGTAACAGCACTCACCGAATGTAGATTGATGCGCCTGTTCAAAAAAGACTTTCTGGAACTGCTCGAGGAACCTAACCTCAAATGGGCGGACGCCCAGACTGCCAGCATGCTCCTGGACGAAGGTGTGGTCAGGGTCGATGTGAGACTGGAAAGCGAGTACAGGAACTATGGCCTGCCAGGAGCGATCAACATACCGCTGCACCGCCTGCGTGCCCATACAGAAAAAATGAACCGGCTACAGAAGTACATACTCTACTGTGACACCGGCCAGAGAAGTTCTGCCGGTGCTTTTCTACTGGGTCAGATGGGATTCGATGCCTATGTCCTGAAAGGCGGCATATCCAGAAACTCCTGATACCCGGCATACCCGCCCGGGTGCCTGGTTTCTATCTCAGTCAGGATCCGGCGCCCATTCCGCTTCCGGGGAGCCGGTCCCATGCCAGTTTCATGTCCGCGGCTGACCAATGGCCCGAGGGTGACTCGCAGATACAAAGATCGGCGACTGCCGCCAGTTCACTATTCAGATACAACAGCGGGATGCGTTGTCGCTCCCAGGGCGGTACGCCGCGTTGCTGATAAAATTTCTTAAAGCTCTGGGAGTGTTTCCAGCCCATAGGCCTTACCCGCTCACCACGATGCCGGAACCTGACCTTGCCCTGGTTCAGCTTATCCCCCGAAAAATGACTCGGTGGCGTATGCATCCGCAGAATCCCTAATCCGCCAGGAAGGCTCAAGGGTTGCTCCAGATCCCAGTCCAGTTCCAGGCCCTCATCCAAAGGCACCAATGGGTCGATAATATACAGCCAGTCCCGATAGCGGCGCAGCTCAGCCCCTTGCCAATTCACCATTGGATTGCGGTCCCTGGCTGCAAAGGTCATTTCCCTGAGAGCCCGATGGAGCCTGGCAGTATCCGGCAAACGGTACCCCCTTTGGCGAATCCAGGCACGCAAAACAGCACGTGCTCTTGGCAGGCTCAGTGCCTGTAGACCCGACAGTGAAAGCCTGCCGGTGCGCTTGCTCGATATCTCTTCCAGATCTCTCTGGCACAGCGTATCAACCAGCGCCTGAGCTTCAGCACAGTGTCTGGCGCTGCGGGCAATGGTTGTTGCCATTGCAGGCCAACGATTTGCCATCAGGGGGATGATCTCATGTCGCAGGAAGTTGCGATCGAACCGCGTGTTCTGGTTACTTGGATCCTCCACCCAGTCAAGCTTCTGCTCCAGTGCGTAGAATTTCAGTGCATTGCACGAAAAGCCCAGCAGGGGTCTGGCCCGATAACCCGGTCCGTACCCGGATACCGGCGGCATGGCGGCAAGCCCACCCAGGCCGGCACCTCGCAATAGCTGTAACAATACCGTCTCGGATTGATCTTCCAGATGATGGGCTGTCAGCAGCATATCCCCCGGATCCATCCGGGCAACCAAGGCGCGGTAACGCGCCTCACGGGCAAGTTCCTCGACACTCGCCCCTTTCTCCAGGCGCAAGGTGAGAGGAAGAACCTGACAGGGAACATCCAGTTCTCTGCATATCTGCACACAGTGGGCCGACCAATCCCTGGATGCTGACTGCAGCCCATGGTCGACATGCAATGCCTCGATTCTGCCTGGCAGTTCTTTCCCCAGTGCAGCCAGCGCATGCAACAGCACGTGGGAGTCTCTGCCACCGCTGTAGGCAACCAGGTAACGGTCTGCCTCCGGCATACCGTTCAACACCTCCAGCAACCGACTCGGCGAGAACAGCATGATGAATCTAGTCCCGGCTGGTGGTCAGTGACTGAAATCCCCGTAAGCGAGCAGACGCCTGTATCTTTCTTCCAGCAACTTATCCAAGGGCACCTGAACCAGATACTCCAGCGCCTCATTAAGCGCATACTTCAGGCTTTGCGCGATGGTATCCTTGTCCCGGTGAGCGCCACCGGTGGGCTCGGGCACGATGGTATCGATCAGATTCTGTGCTTTCAAACTCGATGAAGTGATCCCCATGGCCTCCGCGGCCAAAGGCGCCTTCTCAGCACTCTTCCAGAGAATGGAAGCACAACCTTCCGGAGAGATCACCGAGTAGGTGCTGTACTCCAGCATCAACACCCTGTCGCCAACGCCGATTGCGAGGGCGCCACCCGAACCGCCCTCCCCCATGACAGTACAGATAATCGGTGTCTGAAGCCGGGACATCACGAATAGGTTTCGGGCAATGGCCTCGCTCTGCCCCCGTTCCTCCGCGTCAATACCCGGGTAGGCTCCTGGCGTATCAATGAACGTGAGTAGGGGAATCTTGAACCGCTCCGCCATCTGCATCAGGCGCAACGCTTTGCGATAACCTTCGGGACGGGGCATACCAAAGTTACGATAGATTTTTTCTTTTGTGTCACGACCCTTCTGATGCCCGATCAACATCACCGACCGGCCATCCAGTCGGGCAATCCCACCTACGATCGCGTGATCGTCGGCAAAAGCCCGATCCCCGTGTAGCTCCTGGAAGTCGTCGAAAATCCGCTGGATATAGTCCAGCATGTAGGGCCGCTGGGGGTGACGAGCCAGCTGCGCGACCTGCCAGGGTTTGAGGTCTGAAAAGATCGACTCCATGAGTGCCTGACACTTGCTCTGAAGCCGGCTGATCTCATCCTGGATGTTGATTTCGTTGTCATCTCCGACCATCCGGAGCTCTTCAATCTTTGCTTCCAGTTCAGCGATCGGCTGTTCGAATTCGAGGAAGTTCAGGTCCATACCCTGTACCCTGTGGTTTTGCGAGGTGAGGATTGTCTCATAACCTGCTGAGGACAATATTGGAACGAGGAGAAATATACCGGATTCAGGCCGGTTATTACAGTACCATTGATTCTGCCCGACCCTTATTCGACCAGTTGCCCGCCCCCCTCCTGAGCATCTCAGCTTTTGGCCCTGCCGCTGTAGACCACGTCCAGGTGTCCTGTTCCCACAAATCGTTCCAGCCGCCGCAACAGTTCGTCGGTAGGTCTCACCCGCCAGGCGTCACCCAGCACCAACGTACCACTGGCAGATGGTCCACGATAGACTACCTGCAAACCACAGCTTCCATCCCGGTAGGTGGAAAGTATCTGAGCCAACCCGCCGATGAAACTCTCCACATCCATGGATTTCTCCTGGAGATAGCCCCAGGTCAGCTTCAGTTTCAGAAATCCCGCCCGCAAGGCTCTCGCCTGCTCGAACTCCATGACCTGATCAGCTCTGATCGTCAGCCCTCCCCGGAATTCGTCATGGCTGAGACTCCCTGCCAATACCAGTATTTTGTCATTAACCAGCTGCTCACGATAAGTCTCGTAAGTTTCTGAAAATAGCGTCACTTCGATACGCCCGCTGCGATCATCCAGTACTAGATTGGCCATACGGCCACGTTGGGTCTGACGATGATTCACAGACATCACCAACCCGGCCACCATCACCTTGGGACCACCGCCTTTTCTGCGAAAACCGTTCTCGCCACCCGCCTTATCCAGAGACAAGCCTGATATCCGGGTAACCCCCAGACTTGCCAGCTCTGGTTCGTAACGATCGATGGGATGCCCGGTGAGATAGAGCCCAAGGGTCTCTTTTTCTCCCTGCAGGCGCTGTTCCTCTTCCCACTCTTCCGCCTGCTGACAATCGACCTGAAGCTCCGAAGCCGTGGCGGGTTGGGGATCCGCCATGCCAAACAGGTCGTTTTGACCCGTTTCCTGCATGGCGTGATGCTGCTCGGCCATCTTCAGCGCCATAGGCAGCTGTATCATCAGCGTAGCGCGGTTTATTCCCAGCTCATCCAGCACCCCTGCCCGCAGTAACGATTCGAGTACCCGTCGGTTGGCCTTGCGTAATTCGATGCGTCGGCAGAAGTCGAACAGATCTTTGAACGCTCCCCCCTGATGGCGGGCTTCCACGATACTCTCGATGGCAGATTCTCCGACTCCCTTGATCGCACCCAGCCCGTAGACGACCGCTCCTTCCTGATCCACCGTGAAAGTGAATTCTGAATAATTCACATGAGGTGGAGTGACCTCGAGTTTCATACTCCGGCACTCCTCGATAAGCGTCACGACCTTATCAGTGGTATCCATATCCGCAGACAGCACAGCAGCCATGAAGGCGGCTGGATAGTGGGCCTTCAGCCACAGGGTCTGGTAGGAGACGAGAGCATAAGCGGCAGAATGAGACTTATTGAAACCATAGCCGGCAAACTTTTCCATCAGATCGAAAATGTAGGTGGCTGTTTCTTCCTCCACACCCCGTTCCACCGCACCCTTCCGGAAAATCTGGCCCTGCTTCTGCATTTCTTCGGGTTTTTTCTTACCCATGGCGCGGCGCAGCAGATCGGCCCCTCCCAGGGAGTAACCCGCCAGCACCTGGGCGATCTGCATCACCTGCTCCTGGTACAGGATCACACCGTAAGTCGGCTTGAGGATGGGCTCGAGATCCGGATGCGGATATACCACCTCCTGCCGGCCATGTTTACGGGCGATAAAATCGTCTACCATCCCCGATTGCAGAGGACCGGGCCGAAACAGGGCCACCAACGCCGTGATATCGTCAAAGCAATCGGGTTGCAGCTTTTTGACCAGCTCTTTCATACCACGGGATTCCAACTGAAAAACCGCGGTTGTCGCATAACGTTTGAGCAGTTCGAAGGAGAGCGGGTCATCCATGGGAATGGTATCGATATCAATCGTCTCCAATCCTTTCTGACGACGTT
The DNA here is from genome assembly GCA_024227135.1 of Gammaproteobacteria bacterium. Taxonomy (GTDB): domain Bacteria; phylum Pseudomonadota; class Gammaproteobacteria; order Chromatiales; family Chromatiaceae; genus JAHEHQ01. The sequence continues at coordinate 1,938 of JAAELC010000037.1, read as the reverse complement.
CTGCATTGACGGTCTTCAATGCCCAATCGACGATGGTCAGTGTGCGCAATCCCAGAAAATCGAACTTCACCAGGCCAACTTTCTCCACATCATCCTTATCGAACTGGGTCACCAGATTCTCGCCGCCGGCTTCGCAGTACAGCGGAGTGAAATCCGTCAGTACCGTAGGAGCGATCACTACGCCACCGGCATGTTTGCCCGCATTGCGCGCCAGCCCCTCCAGTTTCTTCGCCATATCGATCAACTGACCGATCTCTTCCTCCTGGTAAGCCTGAGCCAGGTCTTCGCTCTCCACCAGAGCTTTGTCGAGGGTCATGCCCAGTTCGAACGGCACCATTTTGGCAATTCGATCGGTGAACCCATAGCTATGCCCCATCACCCGGCCAACGTCCCGCACCACAGCTTTAGCTGCCATGGAGCCGTAGGTGATGATCTGAGAGACCGAGTCCCTGCCGTAACGGCTGGCCACGTAGTCAATAACACGGTCCCGATTTTCCATACAGAAATCGATATCAAAATCGGGCATCGAAACCCGTTCAGGATTCAGAAATCGCTCAAATAGTAGATCGTGTTCAATCGGATCCAGGTCGGTGATTTTCAAGGCATAAGCCACCAATGACCCGGCACCCGAACCGCGCCCCGGGCCTACCGGTATTCCATTGTCCTTGGCCCACTGAATAAAATCGGCGACGATGAGAAAATAACCGGGAAATCCCATCTGGTTAATGACATCCAGCTCCAGCTGGAGCCGCTCCCGATACGGGCCTGATTTCCGGGAAGCCTCAGGGTCATTCGGATCCAGCAGCCGTTCCAGCCTCTGCTCCAGCCCCCTGTAGGATTTCCGACTGAAAAAGGATTCCACCGTCATCCCATCGGGTATGGGGAAATCAGGCAGGTAATTCTTGCCGAGGGTCAGTTCCAGGTTACACCGACGGGCGATCTCGACGCTGTTTTCCAACGCCTCGGGGATATCTGAAAACAGCGTCTGCATCTCCTCCTGAGATCGAAAATACTGCTGATCGCTGAATCTGTGCTGGCGCCTCGGATCATCAATCGTGCGACCTTCATGAATACAGACCCTCACCTCATGGGCCTCAAAGTCCGCCGCTGTCAGAAAACGCACATCATTGGTGGCTACGATCGGCACCCCGAAGCGGGCAGCGAGATCGATGCTGGCATGCAATGACTCCTCTTCCCTCTCCCTGCCGGTTCGATTCAGTTCAAGATAAAACCGATCCCCAAACATTTGCAGCCAATGGTCCAAACAACTTTCTGCCAACCCCAGATTACCGGCCAGCAGCGCTCTTTCGACTTCCCCGTTCCTTGCCCCTGAAAGAGCGATCAGACCAGTACAGCTTTCCTGATTCAACCACTCCCTGCGCAACATGGGACGCCCCAGGTGCTGGCCTTCTCTGTAACTGCGTGATACCAAACGGGTCAGGTTGAGATACCCTGCTTTGTGTTGCACAAGCAAGGTCAAGCGAAAAGGAGCGTTAGCGTCATCCGGATCACGAATCCAGACATCGACACCCACCAGAGGTTTGACGCCCCCATTCAGTGCAGCCTGGTAGAACTTGACCAGAGCAAACAGATTGCACTGATCGGTCAGTGCAACCGCCGGCATCCCCCCGTCCACGGCCGCTTTGATCAAAGGTTTGATGCGGACCAGGCCATCGACCAGGGAGTATTCGGAATGGACGCAGAGGTGGACGAATGAGGGAGAGGTCATACCGCATTTTAAACACAGAGCGATCCTAAATCGATAGGGGGAAAACCGGAACCTAGTACTCCATCAGCGTAATGAATTAGGATGCAGAGCCATCCCAATCGGCCAAGTCAAGGCGCAGTCCGCAGGGAATGGCATGCCCTTTTCAAGGACTGCAACGCAGGATTGGCCGATTGGGACGGCTCCCTGCGGGCCAGCCAGGAAGCGGCCAT
>JAAELC010000036.1 GCA_024227135.1 Gammaproteobacteria bacterium | reverse complement strand
GGCATCAAGACAGTGCCCAAAAAGGTAGACGCCATTCGAGACTATCCAGAGCCTGTAGGGGCGAAGGATCCGGTTCAGGCAATGGAGAGGTTCTTGGGCATGTATGTATTCTATCATCGGTTTGTGCCCAAGGCTGCAGAACTCCTGCGACCGTTGTATGAGGCCATGGTCGTGGATGTTCCTCCAGGCGGGAAATCTAAAGCGGGCGCTGGTGTCAATAAGCCTCGAAGACCAAAGAAGAAGTTGGTCTGGTCCAAAGACACGTCGGAAGCGTTTTGTAGGGCAAAGGAGGCAATGGTCAAAGCCACGCAATTGTCGTACCCGGTGACTGGTGCCAAGCTGGCACTCACTACAGACGCTAGTGACACGGCAGTGGGAGCAGTCCTTGAGCAATTGGTCAAGGGAAGCTGGCAACCCTTGGGATTCTTCAGTCGGAAGCTGAGGGGACCCCAGCGGCGGTATTCCACTTTTGACCGCGAGCTCCTGGGAATACATTTGGGCGTCAGGCATTTTTTGTACTACGTGGAAGGCCAGCCATTCACAATTTTTACGGATCACAAGCCGTTGGCAGATGCAATCAAAATGAAAGGTGATACCCAGTCACCACGCCAGGCGCGCCAGCTGGCCAGTATTGCAGAACACTCAACTGATGTCCAGCACGTTGCGGGAAAGGCCAATGTTGTGGCGGACGCCTTGTCCAGAGTCGAGTTTGGGCCGCCGACCGGGCTTTCCGACGGCAGCAACGAGACTGGAGCGGAAGGTGTGGGCCAAGCCGTACAAGGCCAAGACCAGGCAGCGGAAAACTTCGATGAGGACGCGGTACAACCCCTGATCTGTTACGCCATTGACGAAGGCGTCGATTATGAAGCGCTGGCCCAGGCGCAGATCGATTCGGAGGATGTACAGCTATACAGAACGGCATGTACCGGGTTGCGTCTCAAAGATGTCTTGTTTGCTGAAGGTGCGTTCACGGTTCTCTGTGACGTCTCCACGGGTAGGGCGCGGCCCATTGTACCCGAGGCCTGGAGGGAAAGAATTTTTCAGGCTATTCACGGTTTAAGCCATCCGGGCATTGAAGCAACCAAAAAGCTGGTGTCAGAGAAGTTTGTCTGGCACGGTCTCAAGAAGTATGTAGGCCAGCGGGCAAGGCAATGTTTGGAGTGTCAGCGGTCAAAAATACAACGGCACACTAAGGCACCATTACAGAAGCTTCCGATGCCAAGATCCCGTTTTGGTCATGTGCAAATCGATTTGGTGGGTCCACTTCCGGTCTGCCAAGGGTACGAATACCTGATGACGGTGGTGGACAGGTTTACCAGATGGCCAGAAGCAGTACCAATTAAGGACATGAAAGCTCCGACAGTCGCAAAAGCTTACGTGACGCATTGGGTGTCAAGGATGGGCGTACCGGCGGACATGACATCGGACAGGGGAGTTCAATTTGTTTCAAGGCTCTGGCAGGCAATGTCGGAGTACCTGGGCACTCAGCTCCACCCAACCACTGCCTATCATCCTCAGGCTAATGGGTTGGTGGAACGGTGGCACAGAACCTTGAAATCCTCGATTATGGCACGCGTCGAGGCGGCTGGAAGCAACTGGGTGGACCAACTTCCATGGATTCTGCTAGGGTTAAGAATCACTCCTAAGGAAGACCTCGATGGAGCATCCCCAGCGGAAATGGTCTACGGTCAGCCATTGACAATTCCGGGCGATATGATCCAGACGGGTCCACAGCAACAAGTCACTCAGCATCTCCGTGAAATCAGAGCTCAAATGGAAAACCTTAAACCCAAACCAACGAGCGCACATGGGGCGAAGACAACAGGTTTCCACGTACCTAAAGCGTTGAAAACAGCGAAATATGTTTACATTCGCCGGGGGGAACAAAAAAGGTCACTGCAAACGCCCTACACAGGTCCCTACGCTGTCGTCGCAAAGGAAGACAAATGGTTTGACGTCCAAGTAGGGACCAGGACCGAACGAATCTCCATCGACCGGTTGAAGGTTGCCCACGTTGCACCAGGAGAAGTCAAGGTGGCCCAGCCACCGCTCAGAGGCCGTCCTCCTGGCTCTGCAAGAGAAGACCAGTCAGTCAACCAACCTGAGAGAACGGGAGGCACGGAGGCAGCTGCCGCAACATCGGTGCCGGACCAATCAGAAGAACACGGCTTAACCGAGGTCCAACCATTGTTCCCAGCACCGCCATCGGGAGACGGAAACGGATGTCTGCCTCCGAGCGCACCAGAGACACCGCCAACGTATGCCCAAGTGACATCCCGCAGTGGACGACAAGTCAAACCTAGACCACGGTTAAACCTATGAAGGCCGATCTCATTGTTGCTGACAACTCTATTTTTTGTTAATTGTAATTCTGTATAACCATGACGGGTCTGGGGGGAGTTGTGTGGCGAGCGGAGATTATATCTCAGCT
>JAAELC010000035.1 GCA_024227135.1 Gammaproteobacteria bacterium | reverse complement strand
TAGCTGAGGTGAGAGACCAGCAGGATGGGATGATTCATATTTTCCGCGGCCCTTAGCAGGGTGTTACAGCCAGTAAACGGACCTGGTCATAAGCTTCGACGTCAGTTTCATCGCGTGTCTGATCGGGGCCGGAAGGGGTGCGCCTCCACCCTCTATCGCCACGGTGGCATGTTGCATTTCATCTTCACGCATTTGTTCGAGTACGGCACGGGTCTTGTCGTCGTTGGCTTCCAGCTGGTCGAGGTGCTCATCCAGATGGGCACATACCTGACGTTCTGTTTCAGCAACGAACCCCAGGCTCCACTTGTCTCCGATCAGACCCGCTGCGGCACCCAGTGCGAAAGAGCCTGTGTACCAGAGGGGATTGAGCAGGCTTTTCCGGTTATCCAACTCCTCGAGCCGGTTCTGGCACCAGGCAAGGTGATCATTTTCTTCCCGTGCGGCCGATTCCATGCTCTGTCGAACATTCGGTAACCGGGCGGTCAGCGCCTGCCCTTGATAGAGTGCCTGAGCGCATACCTCGCCGGTATGATTGATACGCATCAATCGGGCCGTGTGCAGCTTTTGCCGTTCATCCAGGTCGGCTTCCGGTTGCTCCTGGCCCGGGTCAGTTCGCCCGGTCACTTGAGGTCGGCCCACCAAAGTGCGCAACGCCTGATCGAAACCCATTAACAGCCGATCGGCGGGGGAATAGTCTCTGTTTTTCATGGAGTAGAGTATACAAGTTGCAAGTTCCAAGTTCCAAGGAGCAAGGAATTAGGAACTTGTAACTTGTAACTTGCAACTTGATAACTTGTCACTTCAAACCCATCTGCCTGTCCAGCAGTTGGACGGGGTGCATGGTTTCTATGAGCAGCCCTTCCTTCCGTAGTCCGCTGGTCAGATGCAGGGCGCATCCGGTGTTCGATGTGATCAGGATTTCGGGGTTTCTTTCCCAGATCATATCCAGGGTTCGTTGTCGCAGGGCATCGGCCATCCCAGGTTGGGATACCACATAGCTGCCTGCGGCGCCGCAGCAGCCCATATCCGGCATCGCCTCCAGCTTGATGCCCGGGATCCGTTGCAGCAGGTTCAACGGGGCATCCCCGCCCTTGAGTACATGTCTCATGCTGCAAGGCGTATGGACCAGTATGCGCCGGTTAAGGGGGGTGACAGTCAGCTCTGGCGGCCAGTGCCTGGTGTTGAGGAACTCGCTGATTTCCATGGCCTGGCTGTCCAGCGGCCCGCCGATGGTTGAATAGTCCGCCAGTTGAATGCCGCAGCCGCTGGCCAGATAGAGTACTGAATCCAGAGGTTGTTGTCCGAAGGCCTCCCGGTTTATCCCAGCCAGTTTTTTTGCTGTTTCGGGATCACCGGCGTGTAGATGCAGGGCACCGCAGCAGCGTTGCTGAGGTGGTATCACCACTTCCACGCCGATTCGATTCAATACCCTGATGGCTGCGTCCAGGGCGCGGCGTTCGGTCACCCGCCCCACGCAGCCGGTAAACAGACCGACTCGGGCCAGGCGCTGATTCATGGCCGGATAAAGGGGGAGGAGCTGAGGGGTTGCTTCCAGCGGAGAAAGTAAATTCTGCAATCGGCGGATTTTCGAAGGCCCGATCCGGCTCACCAGTCCGGCCAATCCGGATTTCTGATGCAGCCGCAGCAGTTTCTCAGTGGCAGGAAGATAGGGCAGGGAGGTGGCCATGCCAAGGAGCAGACTTTTCAGCAGGCTTTCGCTTCTGGGATCCGCAGCACGAATGCCGTCGATCAATTCGCCATACTTCACCCCGGACGGGCAGATACTCTCGCAGGCACGGCATCCGAGGCATCGGTCAAGATGCTGCTCCAGCGCCACGCTCTCCACCTGTCCCCCCACCCACGCCTGGATGAGGGATATCCGGCCCCTGGGAGAGTCCCCCTCGTTTCTGTTGAGGCGATAGGTTGGGCAGTGTGGCAGGCAGAGCCCACACTTGACGCATTGGTCGGCTTTACCAAGCAGGCGTTCAAAGGTTGTCATCGCGCCGCGTATGTTATCAAGTTACAAGTTATCAAGTTACAAGTTACAAGTTAGCAAGTTACAAGTTACAAGTTACAAGTTACAAGTGGCAAGTGGCAAGTATGGAAGAGACAAGGAACAAGGAGCCAGGCTCACTGCCCTCGGTCCTGTCGTTCCTCTATTCAAAAATCAAACTTGCAACTCTCCAGGGGCTCCGGTAATATTCGCGCTCTTTGTTCGAGTGTTTTTGGTTAATACTCCGTTGGAGCAGGTCGAATGATGACTGTAAGTGCAAAATCCGCTGAAGTGCGACGCGGATGGTATCTGATAGACGCCAGCGACAAGACGCTGGGCCGCCTCTCTACCGAAATATCGCGCAGGTTGCGTGGAAAGCATAAGGTGGAATACACCCCCCATGTGGATACGGGTGACTACATCGTTGTGGTCAACGCAGAAAAAGTGCGGGTGACCGGCAATAAATTGCAAAACAAGATGTACCATCACCATACCGGTTACATCGGCAACCTGAAATCCATCAGCCTGGAAAAACTGCTGGCTCAAGCCCCTGAGCGGGTCATCGAGCACGCGGTCAAGGGTATGCTCCCCAAGAATCCTTTGGGTAGAGCGATGTTCAAGAAGCTCAAGGTCTACGCTGGACCGGAGCACAAGCATGCTGCCCAGCAGCCTCAACCGCTGGAAATCTGAAGCCGGCGCTCAAGTAGATTTGGAACCTCAATATAATGGCACAAGCACAGACATACGCCACAGGGCGCCGCAAGAGTTCGACTGCACGGGTCTATCTCAGTTCAGGCAGCGGGAGCATCACGGTTAACAATCGTTCCCTCGACGAGTACTTTGGTCGGGAAACAGCAAGAATGGTGGTGCGGCAGGCTCTGGAAGTCGCCGATCGGCTGGATAGCCTGGATGTCACAGTCACGGTCGCCGGTGGTGGAAACTCCGGTCAGGCCGGTGCTATTCGTCACGGAATCGCACGGGCTCTGGCTCGCTACGATGAAGCGCTTCACATGCCCATGCGGCAAGCCGGATTCCTGACCCGCGACGCACGCGCCGTAGAGCGCAAAAAAGTGGGGTTGCACAAAGCACGCAAGCGTCCTCAGTATTCTAAACGATAGTTTCAAGTTAACAGGACGCAAGTGACAAGAAGTAGCGGTTTGTAGCTTGCATCTGCCCCGGAGATTTCTCATGCTACGGATTCCGGGGCTGGTGAGTCAGTTTAAGTAAGGTTGAAAGGGCATGGATGCTCTGAGCAAGTTAGCGGTGTGGCAGCGGGCCTGTAGATTTTCTGTAGACATCTATGGTCTGTCATCCATCTGCCGTAACCAGGCGTTTGTGGATCAATTGGGCCGCTCGGCTCTTTCTGTTGCATCTAATATTGCCGAAGGCTACGAACGCGGCTCCGACAAGGAATTTGCGAGATTCTTAAGAATAGCAAAAGGATCTGTTGCCGAAGCCTGGACCCAGTTATTGATAGGTAAGGAAGCTGGTTTGATTGACAGTGCTATAAGTTTAGAGCTGGCGGATGAAGCAAAACAGATCGCAAAAATGCTGTTTGGACTGATAAAGTACCTGGAAGAAAAAAACCAGCAAACCTGACTTAGACTCATAACTTGCAACCTGCAACTTGTAACTTGTAACTTGCAACTTGTAACTTGCAACTTGTAACTTGTAACTTGTAACTTGTAACTTGTAACTTGTAACTTGTAACTTGTAACTTGTAACTTGTAACTTGTAACT
>JAAELC010000034.1 GCA_024227135.1 Gammaproteobacteria bacterium | reverse complement strand
GGGATTCTTCAATGGCAGCATATAATGGTGTAAACCTCCCCGCTTCTCCTGCCAGTTGTTGCTACCCTTCTGGTCGACCTGAACACGTCCGGCCGGGGAGAGTTGATACGCTCCCTTGGGGGAGGCTGCTAGAAGGACGGCCACCTGATCCCAACTCTGACGGTCTGTGAGATTGTTGTAGCGAAGGTAGGCCTGTCGCAGTGGATGGTTTTCTTCAGCGGCCCTCAAAGCCCGCCCCGTCATAACGGTGTTGCCAATTTCAAAGCCACAGAAAATAATCGTGGTAGGCCAGGATTGCACAACTTCAATTGTTGCTGGGGTGTCCTGATACATATTCCATTCCCTACCGCTGGGAAATTGTCCCCCCATGCAGACAAGCTGCTTCACTTTTTCCTTGATAAGAGCAATCCCAGTAAGTGGGCTGTATTGATCCGGCCCGGAATGCAGGAGAGTTGCAAGATTACTCAGGTACCCCACAGTAACAAGGGTCACGGAAGCGGGGGGTTGTTCAGCGAGGGTCTTTCTGTAGAGTTGCAGGGGTGTTAACAGGCTGCCTCCACTGGGGAAATTGTGTGGAAACTCCTCTGCCAGGTATTGTGTATATTTGGACACATGCGTGACCGCATTTTTATCAATAGTAGCAATGGGTATATCAGGTCTACCAAATCTAGTATTGAGCGCATCCAGGCAGGGGCCACTCCAGGGGTCGCCGGAAGAGGTCATCATGGCGAGGATCTCTATCGTCCCTTGATCGGCAAGGGCGTGGAGGACAGCCACCGCGCCGGCATCATCGACATCCGAGGAGATATCAGTGTCGAATATGATGGC
>JAAELC010000033.1 GCA_024227135.1 Gammaproteobacteria bacterium | reverse complement strand
GGTCATGATGCCTGATCCTGGGGCACATAGTGTGCCAGTGCGACAGATTTTGGCAGCCGCCGTTGGAGGATCCGAGGTCGTGATGCCTGATGCCGGGGCGCATAGTGTGCCAGTCCAACAGATTTTGGCAGCCGCTGCTGGAGTGTCTGAGATCGTGTTGCCTGATTCCAGAGAAACTGAGGCCGTGTTGCCTGATTCCGGAGAAACCGTGGCCATGCTACCTGTTGCCGGACACACTTTGGCCGTGTTGCCTGATTCTGGAGAACCCAAGGCCATGTCGCTTGGTGACGGAGAAACTGAGGCCGTGTTGCCTGATTCCGGAGAAACCAAGGCCATGTCGTTTGGTGACGGAGAAACTGAGGCCACGACGGCACCTCCTCAACTTTCCAATGGAGAAAGACGGAGACTACCCCCACCAACACTGATGTTTCAGCAGGAAACATGGGATCCACCGGATGAGTTGGTGCTTGCAAGGAAACCCACGCCGCAACTGGTGACGGCACCTCCTCATCTTTCCAATGTGGAGAGGCGGAGACTAACCCCAACAACACTGCTGTTCAAGCAGGAAGAGTGGGATCCACCAGATGTGTTGGTGCAACTCTCAGCGGCACAAGACTCAAGATTTTTTGGGCTGAACCTGCCGCTACTGCGACCACCACCGGAACCAGCTTACGCCAACGGGCGATTTCTGGACACATACTCAGATGTCCCAGGCGAGGTCTACTTCACCCATTTCAGCATTCCCTGGACCAGGGGTGCTTCTGCTGCTCCAAAAACCTCATCGCCGATGTCAGCTCCGTTGATGCCGTACGGTCGGTTTTTTCGCCAACACCTGCATCGTCATCGCCGCAGAGACAAACTCATCGCCGGCATGCATAAAACATCATCGCCGACAGCAGGGTCCTCGATGCCATATGGTCGGTTTTTGTCGACAACATTGCCAACATCGCCTACTTCGCCTGCTTTGTCTTTGCCGCCGTTCCTGGCAAACCTTGGTCGGGCATCGCAGACATCGCCGAAATTGCCTCCTTTGTCTTTGGCAAACCTTGGTCAGGCATC
>JAAELC010000032.1 GCA_024227135.1 Gammaproteobacteria bacterium | reverse complement strand
GTTGTAATGAGACTCGAGAACAGGATCGATTGTCATAGGGATTACGCTTCGTCAATGACTCTGCCCGCAGCGAGGTATTTCAAGCTTCCCCTCGGGCTGGATAGTCGTTATTGATGATAAAATCCATGGCGGCCAGAATTTCCTTGAAATTGGGTCTCGCAAACGGCATGGTCTGTATCGCGGCCCAATACAGGGTTTTATCGGGACGTACCAGAAAAACGCCGGGTTCACTAAAAAGTGCTGGCTCCTCGATACCCAGAGAAGTCTTGCCACGACTACTGGAAATGTAGAGTCCCCATTGTCTCGCACTATCCAGATCCAGACCAGCTGGACACCGGGAGCTTGTCCCCATCCATGGGGCTGCATTGCCGTGCTGTGGCTACCAGATCATCTGCCTTCCATGAAACACTGTTGCCCCAGAGTCAAACAAAGGTCTGGGTTGACCTCAGTGGTGGCCTAGAACCTGAATTGCGAATTATCAATGCCGGGCGGTCGGACCTATGGTTGAATACAACCATGATCAGGAGGGATTGGCCGAAGGGAGTATCGCAGCAAGGCCAATCCCGACTGACGGTTATATCTCCTCAATCCTCCCTTCGTGGTGATTTTTAGCTCAGCCCGGTTGTCTTACCGGGCTTTTTTTTGCCACCAAGCTTCATTCATCGCTAAAATATGACTTTCCCAGGTATTGAGGAACTCTTACTATATCAGTTAGTTGTTGAATCCCTGTTTTCCCGAGTAAGAGTCGTTCTGATTATGAGCACCAAGCAGCGACCGGATCGAATCTATAGACAACCCAGGGAATCCGTCAGGGATTTTACCTTCGACCGAAATGTCGCTCTGGCATTCCAGGATATGATTGATCGGTCGGTACCCGGTTATGCAACCGTCATTGACATGATATCAGTGCTGGCGTCGACCTATGTGCAGCCTGACAGTCTTTGTTACGACCTGGGTTGTTCGCTGGGAGCGTCATCGATGGCCATGCGCCGTGGTATAAGCGTATCGGGCTGCACCATCGTTGCCGTCGACAACGCCTGGGATATGCTCAATGAAGCACAGCGCTATCTGAAAAAGAATAAGGAAGGTACGCCAATCGAGCTGGTTTGCAGCGACCTCCTTGACATTGCCGTCTGTGATGCTTCGATGGTGGTTATGAATTTCACTTTGCAGTTCGTAACACCCACACGGCGAATTCAAGTCCTGCAATCTATCCACGATGGGCTGCGGCCCCAGGGTATTCTCGTTCTTTCTGAGAAAATCGCGTTTTCCGACGCGGAGCAGGAATCGATGCAGATCGATATGCACCACGCCTTCAAACGAGCCAATGGATACAATGACCTGGAAATCAGTCAGAAGCGGGCAGCGCTGGAGCGTGTAATGATACCTGAGACACTGGAGCAGCATCGTATGCGATTGCGGCAAGTGGGCTTCGAGCGTATCCATGTGTGGTTCCAGTGCTTTAATTTTGTATCCATCGTTGCCTCTCGATGATCGACTTCAGTTCCCTTTACCATCGGATGGCAAACACGAGATTGGCGCATTGGTCCTCGCAGCTGCCGGACCAGCTGGATGCCCTGTTTCACCAGCGACTCCATGGTGATCTTCCCGGTTACCTGGAGACGGTCAGGCACTTGCCTGCCCTGCCCCCGGGTAAGGTTAATCTGCAGCATGGTGAGGTGAGTGTGCATGCAGAGAATCCCTTGCCGGCGAACGTTTCCAGACACATGGAGGCGCTGCTGCTAAAACTGCATCCCTGGCGTAAAGGCCCCTATGATTTTCACGGCGTCAGGATTGACTGCGAGTGGCGCTCGGATTGGAAGTGGGATCGACTGGTACCGCATATCACACCCTTGGAAAACCGTATCGTGTTGGACGTGGGATGTGGTAACGGCTACCACTGCTGGCGAATGGTTGGTGCAGGAGCCGGATTAGTGATTGGTATCGATCCTACACAGCTGTACCTGGCCCAGTTTCTTGCGGCGCGCCACTTTCTTGGAAATCACTGGCCGGTGGGGCTGTTACCTTTTGGAATCGAAGACCTGCCTCGAAATCTGCGGGCCTTCGATACCCTGTTCTCCATGGGAATTCTTTACCATCGCCGGTCGCCCATGGATCACCTGCTGGAACTGAAAAGCTGTCTGCGTCAGGGTGGCGAACTGGTTTTGGAAACTCTGGTTATAGAGGGAGGGAATGGGAAGGTGCTGGTACCTGAAGGTCGTTATGCCAAAATGCGTAACGTATGGTTCATTCCGTCCCCTGATGCACTCAAGGGCTGGTTGACTCGTTGTGGTTTTCACCGGGTGCGGGTCGTGGACGTATCCCCGACAACGACGAGCGAACAACGTTCCACCGACTGGATGCGCTTCGAATCCCTGGCTGATTTTCTCGATCCAGACGATCCTACCCGAACGATCGAGGGCTACCCTGCCCCACGTAGAGCCATTTTTGTCGCCAAGAGTGGCTGACGCGACTCAGGATTCTTCATTCTGCAATACCGGGCTCATTGGACGTTCCACCTTCAGGAAAGAAAGCAGACGTGCATCTTCTGTCCCACAACTCAAATAGCTGCAGAATTTTTCGTCGAGAGGGGCCAGGGCGAACATGGGTACAAGAAACCAGATGGCTACCTGTGATACCAGCGTGAGATTCAACATCTCCGCCAATACGATGACCAGAAAAATATTGGGATAACTCATCGAAACATAGTCATCGATGGCATACAGACTGCCACGTCGTGCCAGTAATACTGCCGCGATTCTAATAACCAGGCCAGCCCCCAACGCCACCACTCCGTATGGCCAGAAAGAATTCAGATCGATACTCTGAAAAGCAAGTATTATAAATAGCGCAAGTAACAAGATCGCCGTGGCTCCATGTCTTTCTGCAAACTTCGCTGTCGTGATGGGGTAGGTGTAGCGCAGAAATCGGGCAATACCAAGGGGCAAAAAAAGTCCGGCTATCGAGAGCGAAACATAAGAAAATGCTTCGACGGTCCGGTCGGTATAACCATGTGCATCCAACAGCAGGTACATCACCATGGCGCTGATGGATGTGGTTAACACGATGGTGATGACACTGGGATGAACCATACCCCCGGCACTGCGGCTGATAGTCAGTGCGGTTATGGCAGTGGGTGCGGCAAACAGCAGTGCCAGGGCAAAGACCCAGATAAGGAAATCCTCAGCAAAGAACGGCGCCATAAAGTTACCCAGAACCATGACGCCAAGGGGTAGCAGTGCATAGCGGAACAACAAGCGCTTGGCTGGCAATACCCCGTCTTCAAAGACGAACTTGACATTCAACAGCATGACCCGGGCGAGACTGATAACCGTTGCCAGCGAGATAAGCCCGATGGCAATAGCCGGGGAGAAGATTCTCTCCCCTCCAACGGTTCTCAACAGCAGCCCAATCAATACACTTGCCAAAAGCACATGAGCATGATAGGTCACTATCCAGTCCATCAGTAGATTGAGCTTTCGGGATTCGCGTTTGATATAGGAAGCCAGTTCATTACCCACGATGACTTTAGCGTTGGGAAGTCGCAGGTCATACCCGGATTCCACAGGCAAGCGCAGTATTAAACGGGACAGCAATTCGATCACATACTTGTGAGCCACGACCAGCACTCGTTGGCCGGAAACCAGCAGTGGGTGTAATTCATCCCGCAAAAACGTCAGAATTCGCTCATAGAATACCTCAAAACTCTCCCCCTCCCCCATTGTCATCGAGTCTCCATAGAGTGCCGCTTCATAGGAAACCAGACCAATCTCCCGCTGTATCAGGGTTTTATTTCGGAGTGTGAAAGAGCCGAAATTTCTCTCACTGAGACGTCCATCCGTAGTGAGTTCCGGTTTACTGCCATCGGTAGTTTCCAGGTTGTCCCGCAAGATTCGGGCAGTCTGATTGGCTCTGGATAAAGGAGATACAAAAACGGTATCCACACGCTGGTCTTTCCAGTTGCGTGCTGCTTTGCTCGCCTGGGCTCGCCCCAGACGAGTCAGGGGTGCATCTACCATTCCAGCGAACCGGTTGACTTCATTTGCCGTGGATTCGCCGTGCCTGACTAGAAAGAGGTTACGCCATTTGCTGTTCCTGCGCCGTTCAGAAAGCATGACCAGACCCCCATGCGGCCATGGCCACGGTACTTTTCTCGGTGAAGCAGAACGAATAGACAGAGTTT
>JAAELC010000031.1 GCA_024227135.1 Gammaproteobacteria bacterium | reverse complement strand
GGTCAACAGTTGAATGCTCACTCGATGTATGGCGGCAAAGGATGGGGAAAAGTCGGCCTGTGGGAAAACCCCTCCATTGAACTTCGGGGATGGGGCGACTGCTCAACGAATCGGGCGGAACGTTACCGGGCCAACCTGGCACATGGGGCTGCCACCGCCGCGGATCTCGATGGTGATGGAACACTCGAGGTGGTGGCTACAGGCAATATGTATGACTGTGCCAACGGACATCCCCCCGGGAAATATACCCCCCTGTTTATTTTCAACGGTGACCGGAGCAGGTTCCAAAAAGGAGGATGGGATTGGAGAGAACCTGCCAAAGATACTGGAGCACCGCTCAGCGAAGACTACGGGGTAATCGAAAACAACCAGCCTAATCCTGTTGTTGCCGACCTCGATGGTGACGGAAAAAAAGAGGTTCTTTTCTCCTCCTATGATGGACGACTACATGCCTTCTGGCTCGACAAGAAGGAACATCACAACTGGCCCTCATCGGTGTATCATGCATCGGAAGGGTTCTACCGTTTTGCCTCTGAACCGGTGGTCGCGGACCTGGATGCAAACGGCAAAGCCGAGGTTATTTTCGTATCATGGGTGCAGAAACAGTCGTCCGGCACAATGCGACTGGGCAAACTACACGTCCTTGATTACATGGGAAATACGCTTTACGAAATAAATCTCCCCCTCCCCCGCTCCACCAGCAAAAGGTGGAATGGCGCCCTTGCAGCTCCAACAATTGCAAACATTGATAGTGATCCCGACCTGGAACTCGTCGTCAACACCGTTGCTTCCGGCTTCGTAGCTTACGATCTTCCAGGTTCCTCACAGGCGAAAATTCTGTGGCGAACAGGGAGAAACAAACAGTTTTCGGAAATAAGCAGCAGCGCATCCGTTACCCCCTTGTTGTATTTGTTACTAAACAAATAAAGAAAAACTCGCAAAAAGTCGACACGAAGCTCCACGATGGCAAGACAAATAGCTTGAACCCCGCAGGAGATAAGCGCAGACTTCGAGTGTCCTTGGGGTAAAAGTCGTAGTGTTTTTTGCGACGCCATCAATATTTAGACACAACAACCATACAAGAGATACTATTATGACCAGTCAACTTTACCTATTGCACCGCATGTTACTGTTTGGGATACCCCTCTTCATTATCACTCTCTCTCCCATTCCGCTTCTGGCAGGGGACACAATCCTGCCCCTATTTATGCCAGCGATCATGAGTAGTGGAGCATCGGGAACCTGTCAGGTCCCTGTTGAGGCCCGTGCGGAGAACACCTCCCGTCCAGATCATGTCATCGGCAACGGCACACCACAGAGCTGCACCAGTGCAGCCGTTGTCAATACCATCGCCCAGGGTGGTGTTATCACCTTCAATTGCGGGCCGCAGCCAATGACCATTACCATGCAGGAAACGGCCAAGGTCGTAAATACCACAGGCCCAAAAATTGTCCTCGATGGAGGAGGCAAGATAACCCTCAGCGGTGGTGGGGTTCGCCGAATTCTATACATGAACACATGCGACCCCAACCAGACGTGGACCACCTCCCACTGCCAGAATCAGGACCACCCACAGTTGACGGTACAAAATCTCACCTTCGCAGACGGCGATTCATCCAATGAGCAGGAATATGACGGTGGCGGTGCCATCTGGGTGCGAGGCGGACGCTTCAAAATAATCAACAGCACCTTTGTGAGAAATGTATGTGCAGCGACAGGTCCAGATGTGGGCGGTGCAGCAGTTCGGGTCTTCAGCCAATATCAGGGATTGCCGGTCTACGTTGTCAACTCCACCTTCGGGGGGAGTAAGAGCAACGGCAATATTTGTTCCAATGGTGGAGCCCTCAGCAGTATCGGCGTGTCCTATACCGTTATCAACAGCCGCATGACCCACAACAGGGCCATTGGCTGGGGCGCAAACCCACACCATTCGAACACCCCCGGTGGAGGCAGCGGAGGTGCTATATACAACGACGGCAATACCTTCACCCTCTCCCTCTGTGGCACGGAAATTTACGACAACCACGCCAAGGAAGGAGGAGGAGCTATCTTTTTTGTC
>JAAELC010000030.1 GCA_024227135.1 Gammaproteobacteria bacterium | reverse complement strand
GGAGCAGGTAATGTGATCCGTATAGCGTTGCCAGCCATCGCATTGTTTGTCTCATCCCACTCCGCAATCGCGTCGTACGAATCACCGATAACGCCCACGTAGTATAGGCCAACGTCCAACGAGGCAGGGATGGTGACGAATGTGTCTTGGCTGACCTCATCACCTGTAGCCAGAAGGCCGATTTCTCTAGTGCCAAGCAGGAGATCCCCGGTGGTGATAATTGGGTCCGTGGACAAGTAAAGTCCAAGCGTGAACGGCCCACCGGTATCGAGCCCCTGATTCATCAAGTGGTCGGAAATGCTTATCTGCTGGCCACGAATGGCAGTCGCGGGACCCGATGCAGCAAGCATCACCAGGTCAGGCAACGGCCTTGAGATGAATATCTGGTTGCCATGATGGCCGTTGTTGTACTCAGCCATCTCTTGAATGACGTTCGTTGAATCGGCCACGGCGCCTAAGTAATAACTGCCATAATCAACTGAGTCAGGAATCATGACGAACGTGTCCTGGTTGTCCTCTTCATCTCTCAACAGCATATCAACTACTTGTCTGGAGCCAAGCAGAGTATCCTCCGTGGTTATCATCCAGTCTTCGGACAGATACATCCCGACCGGAAACGGCACATTCGCGCAATCGCAATCAAGTCCCCTGTTCGTCACGGTGTTTGAAATGACGATACTGTCGCCGTTGGTGGCGCTCGCAGGGCCTGATGCATCTGTCATTGCCAGGTCAGGTAATGGGATTGCGGGAGGGGCGCCAAGATTGGTGTACTTGAGCGTTGCCACGTCATGCTGCGACGCAGAGGGAATGAGTTCTCCGCCCACCGTTCCCGTGACATAGAGATTGCCCAGGCTATCAACTGCTATTGCACTTGCCAGGCTGAAATATCCTTCCCCTTCCCAAATCAAAGGAGAAGACCACACAGGGTTGCAGTCAGAATCATACTTCAGGGTAAGGTAGCTGTTATTGCCGTGTCCAACCACGTAAATACCGCCAACTTCATCGATGGCTATCCCATATGCTCGATCCATGGTGGTAGGGTCGTTGTCGTAAGTTGCCTCACACGCGAGGGTTCCATTAGTAGTGTACTTGCTCAACTTGGCATCGTAGTTGCCCGTTTCCAGATCCCAGGATGTTGCATAGAAATTCCCTTCCAGATCAGCGGCCACCTCCGAGGTTAAGGGGTCCACGGCAACACTGTAGACGTATTGGAGTAACGGATCGAATTTATACACACGCCATTTAGGCTGGGTATTCCACAAGTCCAGTGCATATACGTTTCCGTTCCCATCTGTCGAGATACTGATAACACTATCGGTCTGTGGCAGAGCGTAATACGGATAAATCGGCGGGACCAGCATATTGCCATTGGCGTCGTACTTGCT
>JAAELC010000029.1 GCA_024227135.1 Gammaproteobacteria bacterium | reverse complement strand
GGCTTCATTCCGTCTCTTTTGATTTATCCATACTGTGGGGGAACAGTTGATGACAGGAGGTAGTGGTCTTCCAGAAGGAACAGGCGGCCGCAATACTTTAGGGTGTGAGGCCGAAGGCTGCGGCCACAACTGCATCGCCGAGGTATTCTTTCCCAATGTCGGCAGCAATCCCGTCAAACAATTCGTAAATCTGCCCCGGGAAAGCCGTTTCCAGGGAAGTTCTTCGGAACATCAGGACCGTCTCACCAACCAGGTTCGAGTGGGCGTGCGCTTTCAGCGGGCTGTTTCCGGGAGTGTGAATTTTCAGATTGAACTGGTTCCGGAAACTGACAATGCCGAATACTCCAATACCGAACAGGGCCGCTCCCACAACCGCTACCGGTTCACCCCCGAAACGGCGCAGACACACACCATCTCAAGTGGAGATCGGATGGTCATCGAGCCGGATCTCAGCCTGACGGTGGCCGGTGGAGATACCTACCGGGTCAAGGCCACGTGTGACCAGGGCCATGAACACCTTTCCAGACCCATCGAGATTTGGCGACGTGTCTGGTTGCAGGAGATTCAGATGAATGCGGTTCCGGCTGCATCCAGTATTCAACCTTTTATTAACTATTATCAAGACAATCATAACCTTGTGAT
>JAAELC010000028.1 GCA_024227135.1 Gammaproteobacteria bacterium | reverse complement strand
TTTTCCGTCAGCGACTTTGGCAGCTTCAGCCCTACCTTTTTTGTATACATTCTACTTGCAATGCGTTCCTTCACATCCTAAACCACAGAATCACCGTCTATTTGCAGGCTGCCTTGACATCTGAGCATTTCGTCCAGCTAAGTCTAATTACTGACCAACCGAAGTTCCAGCTATCCTTAACCCTGCATGCTCTATTGCCCTTTGGCCTCATTGCCCTCTTTCAGTGTCTCTACCGTAGGCGCTTCATCCGACAACTCACATCCATCGACGAGTGCTTCTTCTCCTTCCCGCGGGTCGGGATGGTATCACCAAGACTGGCGCAGTCCACCCCTGTTTTCGCAGCACGAGTGCTGCTTCCTAGCCCGTTTTTCAAGCTTATGGAATGTAACTTCCACAAACCGGCCTCATGAACAGTAGGTGATGTTCATGTTTCAGCGTTCGCCACTTGTGATGGGTCATCGAACGCCTACAGCCATTGCGAGAACATTTCGCTAAGCCCCTGGTGGTGTCCGCCTGTCCCCTGAACCAGACAGGATACCTCCGAGTAACACGCCAACGATAGAACCAGTTCCGCCGAATCGGAGGAGCCCGAAAGTGCCAGACAAAGCCGGTGTCCGAAGACGAAGGCTGATGTCGCGCGACAGGATTCGAACCCGGGTCTCA
>JAAELC010000027.1 GCA_024227135.1 Gammaproteobacteria bacterium | reverse complement strand
TCCATGGGTTCCCCTCGTTAACCCTGCATTTCAAACAATCCCATCGGTTCAGGTTTGTCATTTTCGACCGGAGTGGCCGAAACCTCCCCCACCCCGATCCGATGGTTCAAACTCATCCACGACTTCAAACTTCGCCCGGACTACCGGCAAAACCAGTAACTGGGCTATTCGCTCACCTACTTCAATGAGAAACGCCTCTCGCCCCCGGTTCCAGCAGGAAACAAAAAGCTGGCCTTGATAGTCGGAGTCGATAAGACCCACCAGGTTTCCCAGCACGATGCCATGCTTATGCCCAAGCCCGGAACGGGGCAGTATCACTGCTGCCAGCTTCGGGTCTTCGATGTGAATCGCAATACCGGTGGGTATCAGATGGGTGGCCCCAGGGGAAATCTCCAACGGTTTATTGAGCATTGCCCTGAGGTCCATCCCCGCAGCACCGTCGGTGGCGTAATCCGGCAAGGGATACTCCTCACCGAGGCGGTGATCGAGGATCTTCAATTGAATTTGCTTCATATCGTTCCACTATCTGCTGTACCAGTGCTTCTGCCAGACGTCCTTTATCGGACATTGGCAGAAAAGTGCACCCACCTTCCCACAATACTGTGAGCGCGTTCTCGTCCCGCTCAAATCCGCCCTGGTCACCGCCTACCAGATTGGCGGCAATCATATCCACACCTTTAGAAATGCGCTTCCTCTCCCCATACTCCTCCGGATGCTGGGTTTCGGCCGCAAAGCCGACACAAAACGGCCGGTCACGCAGCGCCGTCACCCCGGCCAGAATATCCGGGTTCCGTGTCAGCTCAATACTCATTGACTCACTGTCTTTCTTGATCTTGTGATGAGCAACCTTGACAGGACGATAGTCGGCAACAGCGGCACATGCGACGAAAATATCGCATCCGACAACCCGCTCCATGACGGCCGATTCCATATCAACGGCCTGCTCAACCGATACCAACTCCACCCCGGCCGGGGGTGACAGGTCTACCGGCCCGCTGACCAGCTCCACATGGGCCCCCTGATTGCGAAATGCCTTTGCCAGAGCGAAACCCATCTTCCCGGAACTGCGATTGGTAATGTAACGAACCGGATCGATGGCCTCCCGGGTCGGCCCTGCGGTAAGCAGTACCCGGACACCGCCCAGCGTTCCCTCCTTCAGCACCCGGGCGGTTCGCAGGACCAGCTCGTCGGCCTCGAGCATTCGCCCCGGCCCAGTCTCACCGCAAGCCTGATCTCCCTCTGCGGGGCCCCACAGGCCAATACCCCGCCTGCCCAGGACAGCGGCATTGTCTCTGGTAGCTGGATTGCGCCACATGCCCTGATTCATGGCCGGTGCGAGAAAAACACGGGTTTCCGTCGCAATACACAGCGTCGTCAGCAGATCATCCGCCATTCCCGCTGCCAACCGCGCCATGAAGTCTGCCGTCGCCGGAGCCACCAGCACCAGATCTGCCCAGCGAGCCAGTTCGATATGCCCCATTGCTGCTTCATGTGCCGGATCGAAAAGATCCTGGCGCACTGGCCAGCCGGACAATGCCTGCAATGTCAGGGGGGTGATGAAACGGGTCGCCCCGGAGGTCATGACCACCCGAACGTCGGCCCCGGCTTTTCTCAGTCCACGAACCAGTTCTGCCGCTTTGTAGGCGGCAATTCCCCCGGTCACACCAAGCAACACCCGCTTTCCGGACAAGTCAGTCATCGCTTCAGTCATTCCCACTCATCTGGTTACGCCATTGGTTACCCTGCATATTACCTGAAAATCACCCCTGGCTGGCTCAAAAACTGCCATGGCTGGCTCAAAAACTGCCAATACGGCCTCTGCAACGTCACAATGTGATCTCGAGGCACCTGGAAGACTTTGCTACACCGGCCTGGAAAAACCTTTCCCTGCCGGCAGATCACAACCCTGTCCCGGAAATCTGTTATCATGTACACCTTACGGAATTTAATTCGGCCTGCAAGGAGCGCATTATGGCCATCAGCGACTGGCCCGTGGATCAGAGGCCACGGGAAAAACTGCTAACACTAGGTCCGTCCGCCCTCTCTGATGCGGAGCTACTGGCCATTTTTCTCAGGACCGGGGTCAAGGGCTGCAGCGCCGTCGATCTGGCCCGGGAACTGCTGATCCGGCACGGCAGCCTGCGAGGCCTGCTCGGTGCAGACAGAAAAAGCTTCTGCAACGGCCGAGGCCTGGGAACCGCCAAATACGTGCTGTTACAGGCAATGCTGGAAATTTCCAGACGCCACCTTCGGGAAAAACTCGATCGGGACGATGCGCTGACCAATCCCCGTCAGACCCGGGACTATCTGTGCGCCAGACTTGCCGACTACCCCCATGAAGTGTTCGCCTGCCTTTTTCTCGACAATCGCCACCGGGTCATCGAGTATGAAGAACTCTTCCACGGCACCATAGACGGAGCCAGCGTTCACCCGAGAGAGGTGGTGCGAAGGGCAATCAATTACAACGCGGCCGCGGTTATCCTGACCCACAATCACCCCTCCGGCATCGCCGAACCCAGCGGTGCCGACCAGCAGATCACCCAGCGCCTGAAAGAGGCACTGTCGCTGGTTGACGTCAGGGTGCTGGACCACGTGGTCATCGCCCCCGGGGTATCGGTATCCCTGGCTGAGCGCGGTCTGATGTAACTGACCGGGACACTACCCGAGGCCCGGCCCGAAAGCCCCGGGGGTTGTAGCCAGCTTGGGTTTCTGGTATAAATTCGCCTCTTAACTTCCCTGCATTCGGGAACCAACAGAATTACTGGCCCATCCCGATCATGTGCGGGCGGGTAGAGCTTTGAGGATCAGACCATGTCCAGAGTGTGTCAGGTGACGGGTAAGCGGCCTGTTACAGGGAATAACGTATCCCACGCCCATAACAAAACCAGACGCCGTTTTCTCCCCAACCTTCATTATCATCGTTTCTGGGTGGAAAGCGAGAATCGCTGGGTGCGCCTCCGCGTGTCCACCAGCGGTATGCGTATCATAGACAGAAAGGGAATAGATGCCGTTCTGGGCGAAATACGTTCCCGTGGTGAAAAAATATAAGGTAGCCGATCATGCGTGACAAAATCAGACTCGTGTCAAGTGCCGGTACCGGTCATTTTTACACAACCACCAAGAACAAGCGAAACATGCCGGGCAAGATGCAGATCAAGAAATTTGATCCCAAGGCCCGCAAGCACGTGATGTACAAGGAAGCCAAGATCAAATAGCTTTCCCCAGAGATTACCCCCCATGGGCGGCCTGTGGAGGAAGTGTCTTTGGCATGGATGCCAAAGCCAAGCCTGCAGGGAGGTATTTACGGCGTCTTCCGCAACAGATTGCCGTGCGGGGTCAGTAGTTGCCTGAGTTAAAAAAAAACCCGCTGACGGCAGCGGGCTTTTTTGGCTCAGGGTCGTGGGGATTAATCCATCATCCCAAACCGAAACGCCTCACTCCCCGGATTGATTGCTTCTCCGGTACCGGGTGGTGCGACAACCCGGACAAGGCGGTATGTGTCCCGCTTTGTGGAAGCTCAGGGTCTTTCCACACTCCACGCATACCAGGGTTCCCGGCCCGGTCACCTCACCCGTATGGTACAGAGAGGCTTCCAGCGCCTGATTGGCGAACTTATCCAACTCGATGCTGGTCCTGTCCGCCACGCTGGCAAACAGTTCCAGTAACCGACGCTCCACGAGTTCAACATCAAATAGCCACCACTCCCGCAACTCATCCCCGGTCTCAGAAAGAAATCGTGCGGCATCCTGCATGTCCCGTTCAAGATACACAGCCAGCTTATCCGCCTCCTCCCGGGTCAGCTCATTGAGTTCAACCGCCTTTTCCCGAGCCTGTTCAATGGACTTTTTCAGCGTTGGGATAGTCCTGGATTCCGCTTTCTCCAACATTTCATCAACCCGCCCCAACATACTCTCGTAGGCCTCAGTCATACGTTCGATGGGGTCTTTCTTGTATTCCTCGGACATTATTTGCTCCTCACATTGCGCGGCATCTCACAGGCACCCACTGTCTCTTCTGCCCAGCCCCCCTGCATCCCTCAGAAAAGGTACCCGGCAAAAGGTGGTAAAGCCTCCTTATCCTAAGTGTGCACCATGCAGCGCGGAAAACAAGTTGAATTCCAAACCAGACACCCCCCAGGCCCCGCCGATACTCTGCATTACAATATTGACGGCCTGCTCGCGAAACGCCAGAAAAGATATTCGTAACTGCTCACCCCCCAGAAACTACCCCCCATGGGTGGTCTGTGGAGGAAGTGTCTTTGGCAGGGATGCCAAAGCCAAGTCTACAGGGAGGGTTTTACGACGTCTTCCGGAACAGATCGCCCATGGGGGGTGAGTAGATACAGATATTCCTTATTGTGTACCGCGACCCTTACACATTAACCCCGGCTGGGGTATCCTTGCCCGACTCAGTCAATCCGTAATCACCAACACCAGACACGACCATGCACGAAAGCTACGAAGCGGCCAGAATCGAATCCGATGCCCAAATCCATTGGGAAACAACCAAGATCTTCGAGGTCACCGAGGATCCCGGGCGGGAAAAGTACTACTGTCTGTCCATGTTTCCTTACCCCAGTGGGAAACTGCACATGGGCCATGTGCGGAACTACACCATCGGAGACGTCGTTTCCCGATACCAGCGTATGCTCGGCAAGAATGTTCTTCAGCCCATGGGATGGGACGCCTTCGGACTGCCTGCAGAAGGGGCCGCCATCAAAGCGGGCATGCCCCCTGCAGATTGGACCTACTCCAATATCGAATATATGAAGGAGCAGTTAAAACGACTGGGTTTCGGGTATGACTGGAGCCGGGAACTGGCAACCTGTAAACCCGACTACTATCGCTGGGAACAATGGTTGTTCACCGAGTTGTACAAAAAGGGGCTGGTTTACCGTAAAAATTCGGTGGTCAACTGGGATCCGGTAGATCGGACGGTACTGGCCAACGAACAGGTCATCGATGGACGGGGGTGGCGCTCCGGTGCGCTGGTTGAAAGACGGGAAATACCCCAATGGTTCATCAAGATCACCGCCTATGCGGAAGAACTGCTCAATGAGCTTGATCAGATGGAACATTGGCCTGAGCAGGTTCGCACCATGCAACGCAACTGGATCGGAAGATCCGAGGGCGTGCAGATGGACTTCGGCATCGAGGACTCGGACGAGAAACTGACCATCTATACGACCCGCCCGGACACCCTGATGGGAGTCACCTACATGGCGGTTGCCGCCGAGCATCCGCTGGCCTTGAAAGAAGCAAGGAATAACAGCCGGCTCGACCAGTTTATCGAAGAGTGCCGTAAGGGCGGAACATCCGAAGCCGACATCGAAACCATGGAGAAAAAGGGATTTCGTCTCCAGGTCAGGGCCATTCATCCGATCTCCGGGGAAACCGTACCTGTTTTCGCCGCTAACTTCGTACTGATGGGCTACGGTACCGGTGCGGTAATGGCTGTACCCGGTCACGATCAGAGGGACTGGGAGTTCGCCACCCGCTATGGTGTCCCCATCACCCAGGTCATCACCTCCAGCGACGGCTCACCCTGCAGCATCGATGAGGGCGCCTATACCGAGAAAGGTAAGCTGGTGAATTCGGGACGGTTCGACGGGTTGAGTTCCGAGGAAGCCTTCGATGCCATCGCTTCGTTTCTAAGCAGCGAGAGAACCGGGGGTAAGACCATCAACTACCGCCTGAGAGACTGGGGTGTCTCCCGTCAACGGTATTGGGGGGCGCCCGTGCCCATGATCCATTGCGAATCCTGCGGCATAGTCCCGGTCCCCGCAGAAGACCTGCCGGTACTGCTCCCGGAAAAGGTGGAATTCGACGACACCGGGGGCTCTCCCATTAAGTCCATGCCCGACTGGTATCAGACCCGTTGCCCGGAATGCGGAGGCCCGGGGGAGCGTGAAACCGACACCTTCGACACCTTCATGGAATCCTCCTGGTACTACGCACGATACGCTTGCCCGGATGCGGATTCCGGGATGCTGGACGAGCGTGCCGATTACTGGCTGCCGGTTGACCACTACATCGGCGGTATCGAACACGCCATTCTTCACCTGCTGTACGCACGCTTCTACCATAAGCTGATGCGGGATGCCGGACTGGTCAACTCCAGCGAACCTTTCGCCCGACTACTCACCCAGGGAATGGTCATTGCGGAAACTTACTACCGGGATCAGGAGGATGGGGCCAAGACCTGGTACAACCCCGCAGATGTGGACGTGACCCACGACGACAAGGGGCAACCGGAGGCAGCCATCCTGAAACTGGACGGAAACCCCGTCAGCATCGGCAGTGTGGAAAAGATGTCGAAGTCGAAGAACAACGGCGTTGACCCCCAATCCATGGTAACCAAGTTCGGCGCCGATACGGTACGCCTCTACACCATGTTCACCTCACCGCCGGACCAGTCCCTGGAATGGTCTGAAGAGGGGCTCGAGGGCGCCCATAGATTTCTCAGACGCCTCTGGACGCTGGCATGGAATCGGCGCCTCGACCTGAAATCGGCTCCTGGAAAACTTGAAAACCCCACAGAGGCCCAGAAAGCGGCCCGACGGGAAATACACAGTGCGCTCAAGCAGGCACGCTTCGATTACGAGCGCTACCAGTTCAACACAGTGGTTTCCGCCTGCATGAAGATTGTCAACACCCTCTACAGACTGGGGGACACCCCTGCCGACCAGGTGATCCTGAAGGAGGGACTGGGTATCGTCCTGACCCTGCTGGGTCCCATCGCCCCCCACGCAGCCCATAGCTTGTGGCGGGAACTGGAGTATGGAGACGAAGTACTCAATGCTGCCTGGCCGACTCCCGATGAGTCTGCGCTTCAGCAGGACAGCATTCAATATGTCGTACAGGTCAACGGAAAAGTCCGGGCAAAAATCATGATTTCATCCCGGGCTGACAAACAGGCCATCGAAAAGGCGGCCATTGAGGACACCAACGTACGTCGCTTCATCGGGGATGCGCAGGTGAGAAAAATCATCGTCGTACCCAGGAAGCTGATCAACATCGTCGCCGCGTAACCGATGACCAGTCATTCCCTGTCCAAAAGTGTGTGATGACAAATTCGATACGCCTGGAAACGATATGACCAGCCCCCGTGCACCGCGTCTGGCCAGTGGGCGGTTCAAGGCCGCGAACCCCGGCACCGGATCGACGCCATACCGGGCCTGCCCGGCACGCAGGGCCGGCCCCATAACCAGTCACTGACAATGACTTCTTGTTCAAGGACCCCCCTCATGACATCATACCCGGCCCGCCTGTCATTGTTGATTCTGTTGACCCTGCTCCTGACTGCCTGCGGCTTTCAGCTGAGGGGAACGGGATCTTCAACATTACAATTGCCCTCCAGCATCAGCCCGGTCTACATAGCGGGCCTGGCTGTCAATGACGACTTGAGACGGGAGCTGACAGGGCTCATTCGCAGCGACACGGTGGAGGTCACGGACAACGAGGACGAATCCACCTCCACCCTTCGCATCAGCGATCCACGAAGTGATCGGCGGGTACTCGCTATCGACAGCAGCGGAAAAGTGGTGGAGTTCGAACTATTCGAGGCACTTCGCTTCGATATGACCGAGCGCAACGGCAGCGTGCTGGTACCACAGCAGAACCTGTCAATCACCCGATCCTTTCTCAATGCCGACATCCTGGTACTGGGAAAACTGGAAGAAGAAGCCAGTCTGCGCAAAGGAATGCGCCGGGACATGGCTTCCCAGATAGTCGCCCGACTGGTCTCGCGACTTAAGTGAAGCATGCGCATTCGACTGCACGAACTCGACAACCAGCTGAAACGCGCCATCGCACCAATCTATCTGCTCAGCGGTGACGAACCACTGCAGATGGGAGAGGCTGCAGACACTGTTCGTAAGCGATCCAGAGAACAGGGCTACAGCGAACGGGAAATACTGGACGTGGATGGGAGGTTTGACTGGGGCCGCCTGACTGCAGAGGCCAGCAATCTATCCCTGTTTGCAGAACGCCGGATCATCGACCTGCGGGTAACAGGAGGAAAACCCGGCGTGGAGGGGGGTAAGGCACTGATTGCCTACGCTCAACGCCCCCCCGAAGACACTTTATTGCTGATCACCCTCCCCAAGCTCGAAAGAAGCCAGTTGAACACCAAGTGGTTCAAGGGCATCGAGAAAGCGGGGGTCGTGATACAAATCTGGCCGGTAGAGGGAGAACGACTCATCCCATGGATTGAAAAGCGTATGCGTACCGCAGGCCTGACACCGGCTCCGGGAGTGGTGTCCATGCTAGCAGAACACGTGGAGGGAAATCTTCTGGCGGCGGTTCAGGAAATTGACAAACTGGTGCTGCTCCATGAAACGGGGGTCGTGACCCCCGAACAACTGGCGGCGTCAGCAACCGACAGCGCCCGCTTTGGTGTATTCGAACTCGTGGACAGCGCGTTATCGGGGGACGTAAGCCGTTGCGTGCGCATCCTCAGCGGACTGGAAGCCACCGGCATTCCAGCCCCCGTGGTGCTCTGGGCACTGACCCGGGAAATACGCACCCTCTGCAGCCTGAGCCGGGAGATTGATAAGGGGCGCTCCCCCGCTCAGGCCATCGCCACCCGTCGGGATATCTGGGCGAAACGCAAACCCCTTGTGAATAAGGGCCTGAGTCGTTCCAGCACCGATCATTGGCGCCGACTGCTGGCCTCCTGTGGCGATGCCGATCGTGGGATCAAGGGATTCTCAGGGGACGACCCCTGGCTGCTGCTCCAGGACATCACCCTGGGTGTCGCCGGAAAGACGGCCATCCGAAACAGTCGCCCTTCAAAATGACACGGTCCCATTCCCCTGCCTGTCCCAGTTGCTTCCCAACAGGGGAAAATGCATGACCCCACCCCTTGTCGGTTGCCGTGACACCGTTGCGGGCACCAGGAGCTTGCTGTAGCGTTGTTTGGTATATACTCCTGAACAGGTACAGGCTATTTTTCGTAAAAGACTCTCGAATGGGAGAGCGCCCCTTCCCGGGGGTGAAGACTTGGATTGATGAGTGCCGCTATGGACCAGAAAACAGATATCACCGCCTACATGGCCGAAGTGGGCCACCTGGCCCGCACCGCCTCGCGGATGCTCGCTTCAGCCAGTACCGGCCAGAAAAATGCCGCTCTTCTCGCCATTGCGGAAGATCTGAATGCCGCGCGGGGGGAACTGTCAGTACAAAACCAGAAAGATCTGGCCAACGGGGCGGCCAAAGGGCTTGCAACTGCGCTGCTGGATCGGCTGGAACTGACCTCCGGGCGCATCGACGGCATGATCGAGGGGTTGCAGCAGGTAGCCTCCCTGCCCGATCCGATCGGTGAGATTTTCGATATGAAGTACCGCCCAACCGGCATCCAGGTCGGTCGCATGCGCGCACCCCTGGGCGTGGTAGGCATTATTTATGAGTCCCGTCCCAATGTGACCGCCGATGCTGCAGCACTCTGCCTGAAATCAGGAAACGCGACGGTGCTGAGAGGAGGTTCCGAAGCGTTTCATTCCAATCAGGCGATCGCGGAGAGCATACGCCGGGGATTGGAAAAAGCCGCCCTTCCCCCAGATGCGGTGCAGGTGATCGATACCACGGACCGGGCAGCAGTGGGCCACATGATCACCATGCCCCAGTACATAGATGTCATCATCCCCAGAGGTGGCAAAGGGCTTATTGAACGCATTTCCAATGAGGCCCAGGTACCCGTCATCAAGCATTTGGACGGTATCTGCCACCTGTACATCGACGAACAGGCGGACCTGGACAAAGCCTTCGATGTGGCTGTCAACTCCAAGACCCAGCGATACGGCACCTGCAACACCCTGGAAACCCTGTTGGTTTCCGAAGCGATCGCCGGGAAAATCCTGCCCCGCCTGGCTGCAGCATACCTGGACAAAGGGGTAGAACTGCGAGGCTGCGAAAAAAGCTGTCATCTGATCGGGGATTGCAAACCTGCAACCACCGAGGACTGGGATACTGAATATCTGGCACCCATTCTGTCTATACGCATCGTACCCGGACTGACCGAAGCGATCGATCATATCAATACTCACGGATCCCAACACACGGATTCAATTGCAACCGAAAATATCACCCGTGCCCGGCGATTTCTCACCGAGGTCGACTCCAGTTCGGTGATGGTCAATACCTCCACCCGCTTCGCCGATGGATTTGAGTATGGGCTGGGAGCGGAGATCGGAATTTCGACGGACAAATTTCATGCCCGGGGGCCGGTGGGGTTGGATGGCCTGACATCGGTGAAGTTCATCGTGCTGGGTGATGGCCATATCAGGAACTGAGCGGTGATTGGGGTATTGGGAGGGACCTTCGACCCGATACACTTCGGCCATCTGCGCACAGCACTGGATGTTCAGCAGGCGCTCGGCCTGACTGAAATCCGCTTTATTCCCCTGGCAGACCCACCCCACCGTCCGCCTCCGGATACCACGCCTGCGCAGCGTCTGGATATGGTTCGCGCGGCGACAGCCGACGAACCCACTTTCCGAGTGGATGACAGGGAGCTGCGCCGTAAGGGAAAATCCTACACCCTGGATACGTTGCGATCCCTGAGTGAGGAAATGACCACGGTCCCCCTCTGCCTGCTTATGGGAAGTGACGCCTTCCGTGGCTTTCCTGGATGGTATCAGCCAAACCGGATCCTGGAACTGGCCCATCTGGTAGTGATGCAGCGTCCGGGGGAAATCCAACCACCCCTGTATTCAGATCGTATCGTCAAATCACCGGAGCAACTGGACTCCCGGGCTGCCGGTCAAATCCTTCACCAATCCGTGACCCAGCTGGAGATAGGGGCGACCCGGATACGCCAGATGGTGAGAAAGGGCCTGCCCCCCCGCTACCTGGTCCCCGAACGGGTACTCTCCATCATTCAGGATCAACAGCTGTATCTATGACCGTATCCCCGGATTGCTTCTGCTTTAACCGACGGATTCAGATAAAATTAACCCAGCTGACAATCAGTCAGCGACAAAAGGACACTATCAATGAGATTGGAAGAACTCCGTGATCTGGTGATCGATGCACTGGAGGACATGAAAGCAACCGACGTTCAGGTACTGGACGTCCGTGGTAAAACCAGTATTACGGATGTAATGATTATTGCCAGCGGCACATCGAGCCGACATGTTAAGTCCATTGCCGAAACGGTTGCTTTCAAGGCCAAAGACGCCGGAGAGGCGCCCCTGGGCGCGGAAGGCCTGGATGATGGCGAATGGGCGCTGGTTGACCTCAATGAGATCATACTGCATGTGATGCAGCCGAAAGTCAGGGAATTCTATCAGCTTGAACGCCTCTGGAATCCTGACATTCCTGATCAGGATCCTCTCGTTTCTGCCAAGAATTCCTGAAAGGCCCGGACTGCAGCACACGCTGTTAACACCGGAAACCCGGAAATCCGATAAATGAGGGGCGCCGCCAGCCTCCCTCAAGGGGAAATCGAGGGATGCCCCAGTCCTCCCGGCAGGCCCTGAAGGTCCTGCTGGATCTCTTCATGACATCCGATCCGGCAACGGCTATCATATCACGCTAATATTCTAATAATCGGAGAACCCAACTATGTCCCAGGACGATCTCAAGCGACTGGCGGCCAAAGCGGCACTCGAGTATTTCGAAGGCGGAGTGATCGGGGTCGGAACGGGATCCACGGTCAACCATTTCATCGATTTCCTTGCCGGTGTCAAAGGGAAGATCGAGGGTGCAGTTTCCAGCTCCGAAGCCTCTACCAAGCTTCTCAAGTCCCACAACATCCCGGTACTGGACCTGAATGCGACTGCGGAACTCGATCTTTACGTGGACGGCGCTGACGAATCGAACCACCAACTCCACCTCGTGAAGGGCGGTGGGGGCGCATTGACCCGTGAGAAAATAATTGCCGGTGCCAGCAAGACTTTCGTCTGCATTGCCGACGGCAGCAAGCTTGTCGATACCCTGGGTAGTTTTCCTTTACCAGTAGAGGTGATTCCCATGGCACGCAGCCACGTTGCCCGACAACTGGTGAAACTGGATGGCACCCCGATATGGCGGGAAAACTTCGTCACCGATAACGGTAATCTCATACTCGACGTGCACAACCTGCAGATCGAAGACCCCATAAAACTGGAACAACAGATCAATAACATCACCGGGGTAGTGACAAACGGCCTGTTCGCACTCAGGCCGGCGGACGTGTTGTTGCTGGGCACTGAAGAGGGTGTAAAAACAGTGAAGTAGCTGCAAGTTACAAGTTACAAGTTACAAGTTACAAGTTACAAGTTACAAGTTACAAGAGGAGCCCCCCCCCCCTCACTTGTAACTTGTAACTTGCGACTCAAAAGCTACATCCCAAGGTAGGCTTTCTGGACTTCGGCGTTACTCAACAACTTGTCCGCCGCATCGGTCAGGGTAATGCGGCCGTTCTCTATCACATAACCACGATTGGCAATACGCAGTGCCTGATTGGCATTCTGCTCTACCAGGAAAATCGTGGTGTTGTGCTCTTCGTTGATCTTTTTAATGATATTGAAGATCTGCTGGATGATCAGAGGCGCAAGTCCCATTGAGGGCTCATCCAGCAGCAATAATTCCGGGCGGGCCATCAAGGCCCTGGACATAGCCAGCATCTGCTGTTCGCCACCGCTGAGGGTGCCCCCGGGCTGGTGACGACGCTCTTTCAGAATAGGAAACAGGGAGAAAACATACTCCATGTCCTGCTTGATACCCCCTCGATCGGTACGAAGAAAGGCCCCCAGGTCCAGGTTTTCCTGTACTGACAGCGCCGGAAAAATATGCCGTCCTTCGGGTACCTGGCAAATACCCATGGCAACGATCTGATCAGCGCTTCTGCTCTGGATCGGCTCACCCTTGAAAATAATCTCACCGGAACGGGGTGCCACAATGCCACACACAGACATCAAAGTGGTGCTCTTTCCCGCACCGTTAGCACCAATAAGCGTAATAATCTCTCCACGCTCGATATTCAGACTGATATCTTTCAGGGCCTGAATACTGCCGTAATAGGCCTGGATATTGCGCAATTCAAGCATCGATGTCCTCACCAAGATAGGCCTTGATCACCACCGGGTTGGCACTGATTTCTTCCGGGGTTCCCTGGGCAATTTTTTTGCCATAGTCCATAACGAAAATACGGTCTGACAGGCTCATGACAAGCTTCATATCGTGCTCTATCAGGAGTATCGACAGCCCCCCATCGCGAATCCGTTTTATCAGTTCGTCCAGCTCACTGGTTTCTTGAGGATTCATACCGGCTGCCGGCTCATCCAGCAGCAGCAGGAACGGATCTGTGGCCAGCGCCCTGGCAATTTCCAAACGACGCTGAGCCCCATAGGAGAGGTTTTGAGCAAAATCGTTGACCGCGTCTGCCAGACCCACCTGTTCCAGGATATGGTAGCTTTTATCCACCGTCTCCTGCTCTTCACGCCGGGTAGCCTTGGTTTTAAAAACGGCACCTGCTATATAGGAACGGGTCCGGCAGTGCCGGCCGATCATCACATTCTCCAGTACCGTCATGTTCTGAAACAGACGGATATTCTGAAACGTGCGGGCCATGCCCTGCTCGGTTACTTTGTTCGGCTTCAGGCCATTGAGTCTGACCGGTTCTCCGCTGGGGGGATGAAGATGGACATCACCACCCGTTGGGTTGTAGATACCGGTCACACAATTGAAAAAGGTGGTCTTACCCGCGCCGTTTGGGCCTATCAAAGCAACGATCTCGCCCTTGCACACTTCCAGATCCAGCTCGCTCATGGCCCGGATACCACCGAAATCCATGCTTAGATTGTCGACTTTCAGTACCGGTTCGCTCATTGGCCCTCTCCGCCCGGCTTTTTCTCAAAGTGATAACTGCGGCGGATATTGGCCACTATACCCTGGGGACGAAAGATCATCATAACCACCAGTACGCCACCAAATGCGAGCATTCGATACTCGGACAGCGCCCGCAGGTGCTCCGGCAGTAAAATGAGTATCAGGGCACCAACGATCACTCCAAAGATCGATCCCATGCCACCCAGGACAACGATGCAGAGAATGATGGCCGACTCCAGAAATGTGAAGCTGGCGGGATTGATGAACGTGGTTTTAGCGGCAAAAATCACTCCAACCATTCCGGCCCAGGTTGCCCCCAGGGCAAAAGCGGTCAGTTTCGTCCTGGTCTTGTCGATCCCCATCGCCTGACAGGCGATTTCATCTTCGCGCAGGGCAATCCAGGCCCGCCCGATACGTGAATCCTGGAGCCGGTTGACCACAAAAATGGTGAAAATGACCACCGCTATCATCAGGTAGTACATATAGAGTATGGATCCCTCGAGGGAGAGGTCGATACCAAAAAGTCCTGGACGTGAGATATTGGATATTCCACTGGGGCCCTGGGAGAATGCGTTCCAGTTTTCTAGAATCAATCGAATGATTTCACCAAATCCCAGGGTGACGATCGCCAGGTAGTCGCCGCGAAGACGCAACACCGGAAATCCAAGCAGAATACCGAACAAGGCAGCCAGCAAGGCACCGATGGGTAACGCTATCCAGAAACCCACATCGAAATGAAAATTCAGTAACGCATAACTGTAAGCCCCCACAGCGTAGAAGGCCACATATCCCAGATCCAGAAGCCCCGCCAGTCCGACCACGATATTCAGACCCAACCCAAGGACCACGTACATCAGCGCTGTGATCATGATATTGGTCTGATAGATAGAGAACAGGGAAGGAAACAGCAATGCAAACAGGAGCGCCGCCCCGGCCAGCGGGTAGAGATAACGAGGCTCCCGCAGCACGACCTGCATCAGCGGTTCCCGGTCGATCGTGTGATTGGAGGCCCGCCGGTCTCTCCGGCGCTCCTTCTGCACATTGAACACCCTGACCAGAATCGAAATCGCGAAACTACCGAGAACCACATAGAGCATGTTGTCCCAGCGCCACAGCACCGTGCGCTCGATGGGATCCACCTTGATCACCAGCAACGGAAAGGTCAGAAAAGCGAACCAGAGAGAGACCAGCAGTGATTTTTTCAGTTCTTGGAATTGAAACATTGTTTACACCTTTTCGGTCTCGACCCTGCCCAGCAAACCAGAGGGCTTGAAAATCAGAATCAGCACCAGGAGCGAAAATGCAAACACATCCTCATAGTCACTGGATACATAGCCGGTGGCAAAACTCTCGGTCAGGCCAAGCACGAAGCCTCCCAGCACAGCTCCCGGAATGGACCCGATGCCACCCAGTACAGCAGCAGTGAACGCTTTGATGCCGGCGATAAAACCGATGAAGAAGTGAATCGATCCGATATGTGACGCGATCAACATGCCGCCAATCGCTGCCAGCGCCGAACCGATAATGAAGGTCATGGAGATAACCCTGTTGACGTTGATGCCCACCAGCATTGCCATAGTGCGATCCTGGGAGGTGGCCCGCATCGCCTTACCGATTCGTGAAAATTTAATCAGTATCGTCAATGCCACCATTGCCACCGCCGTAGTCAGCAGGATGGCGATTTCCGCGGAGCCGACGATGTGGGCAAAAGGCTCCATGAACTCAAATTCGGGAATAAGTTCAGGAAAAGGTTGAAAATCAGAACTCTGAGCCAGCAGTACGTAGTTCTGCAGAAAGATCGACATGCCGATCGCGCTGATCAACGCCGACAGCCTGGGGGCGTGCCTCAATGGCCGGTAGGCTATTTTCTCAATGGTGTATCCATAAGAGGCCGACCAGACCGCAGCAGCGATTCCCGCAAGCACCACGATGGACAGCAAC
Organism: Gammaproteobacteria bacterium; assembly: GCA_024227135.1. Taxonomy (GTDB): domain Bacteria; phylum Pseudomonadota; class Gammaproteobacteria; order Chromatiales; family Chromatiaceae; genus JAHEHQ01. The sequence goes on along the minus strand of JAAELC010000027.1, from coordinate 816 downwards.
GGAAAGCCGTAGATGGACAGCACCGTTGCAACCACAAAAGAGGTGAACGCCCCGATCATGTAGATCTCGCCATGGGCGAAATTGATCAACCCGATGATGCCGTACACCATGGTGTAACCCAGGGCGATCAAAGCGTAGATAGAGCCCTTGGTCAGGCCACTGAATAGCAGTTCGATGAAGTATTCCATTGGGAGTACAGTTACCAGTTTACAGTTACAAGTGGCAAGTTGCAGGCGGCAAGTTGCAAGATGAAGGGATGTTCACAGCTTGGTGCCATGGACTTGTGGCTATCATTTTATATGGCATATTCTTATTGATGCTCACTTTTCAGGCCGGTTACCGCAATGAAGGGGGCTGCACATTCTACGTACAGAATATTCTGTGCGTGCTGTCTCAATAAAATCTGGCAGCACCCGCACATCGCCTCATGAAGACCGCTTTTGAAGCATTATTGAATACTACAGTCTCGAGGAGAAATTCAATTATCGCTCGCCAGGAACTTCTGCAGACGCATTTTTAAGGTAAATCCTGCAATAACTATCCAATGACGGTAAACAGTATGAAAACCGCAATCTCACAAAACAGCACTGTACCGGAGGGAAATTAATCAAAGGAGCTGAGCTGCAGGCTACAAGGGGGCATAACTTCCCCTTGTAACCTGCGGCTCATCACTTGCTACTTAACTTCAACATACTTGCCATTTGTGACCTGATACATGGCAAAACCCACGCCCACGGCGTCACCTCTTTCGTCGAAGCGGATGCTGCCTACGGGAGTGGCTACTTCGAAGGTCTGCAGCGCTTTCTTTACATCGGC
>JAAELC010000026.1 GCA_024227135.1 Gammaproteobacteria bacterium | reverse complement strand
TATCATCTCCTGGTGGAGACGCTTGACGGAAATCTATCGAAGGGAATGCGGCAGCTAAACGGTGTGTATAGCCAATACATCAACCGAACGCATCGCCGTGTCGGTCATCTTTTTCAGGGTCGTTTCAAAGGTATCCTTGTTGAAAAAGATGCCTACTTACTGGAACTGGCCCGGTATATCGTGCTGAACCCCGTGCGGGCGGATATGGTGTCACGAGCGCAGGATTGGGTGTGGAGCAGTTATCCCGCTACGCGGGGACTGATTCAAGCCCCGCCGTTTTTGACGACTGATTGGCTTCTTGCCGCGTTCGGCACCGAGCACCGGGAGGCTATGTTGCAGTTTGAACGCTTTGTGACGGATGGCGTGGGGCAGCCGGGTCCTTGGCGGGATCTCAGGCATCAGGTCTTCCTGGGTTCGGACCGATTCGTGGAGATGGTGCAGCGACAGATCAGGGATGAGCAGCCCCTGGACGAAATTCCCGCCAAACAGAAGCGACCGCCGGCGCGGCCGTTGTCCTACTATGCCGAACGATACCCGAATCGTGACCGTGCCATGGCAGAAGCCTACCGAAGCGGCGGGTACAGCATGCGCGAGATTGCCACCAACTTTGAGGTGGGCCGGATGACGGTCAGTCGCGCGGTAAAGTTGTACGGACCAACGTCACAGTCAGATCAGCAGAAGGATGTGCAATGGGAGACCTGACCCTCGGTTTTTCGAAAAACTCAGGATATCTGCTACGGGGACGATACGTTTTACAACAGATACCCCAGGTTTTGTGCTCTTCCCGTTTTGTGTGAACGGCGTTCTACCGTAATCGAGGCAGACGGTTAAAATGGTTGGCACGGGGGGGGAGACTCTCACGTGCACGGATGCCTTGCAGAATGGGTTTGTTTCTAAGGCAAGGTTTAAAGAGACAGGGAAGGGACTGGCCGCGAATGTTGTTGGACTGTTTTCGTGGGCAGACCCGTTTCTACGGGCGGTTTCCGCTCGGGTGAGTGCCATCGGACTTTGGAATTAAAGACACATTAATCTCCTGCAGGTATCGCTGAGTTTGGGCTATGATTGGCGAAATACCACTTATCCGGCTTCTCGTTGGGCAGTGGTGCTGTAACAGGTGGTTAATGGGAAATGAGTTCAAGTAGAGGAAGGCGCCGTTCGTCGGGCAAGAGAATGAAGTTGACGGGCAAGGCCAAGCGTCAACGGCTGATCAGGCGGAGTATAGTGGCCGGCATTGTCGCCGTCATTGCCGGTATCGCAATCTATCTCTGGGCAAGCGGGAAGGTGCCGGTCGGCGAGGCCGCCGACGATTGGTATGAGGTCAGAAGCGGGCGGGGAGAGCAGTTTGTGCAGCTGCCCCAGGACGACGAACCCCATGACAATTTCATGGAGTGGTGGTACTACAACGGGCATTTAGAGACGAACAGCGGCGTTCGTTACAATTTTCACTTCGCTTTTTTTGTGGTCCAGGCCGCAGTTACCCACAGTGTGGCTCATGCCTCCCTCGTCGATCAGCAGTCCGGACGCCACTACACCGATCAAAAGCTGACTCCTGGGAAACCCTCCAGAAAAATCACGAATGGTTTCGATTTCGACCTTAGCGGCTGGCAGATGGTGGGGGGGGACGGTGAGGACCGGTTGCGGGTAAGTACTTCGGATTTCCGGCTGAACCTGCTCATCAAGGAAGATTCTCCACCTGTGATACAGGGTGGCTCAGGGTTGCTGGATTTCGGGCTGGTCGGTAGCAGCTTCTACTACAGCCGGCCCAGGATGCATATCCAGGGTGAACTGGAAGTCGCCGGCGCGATAGAGAACGTAACGGGCCTGGCCTGGTTCGATCATCAGTGGGGCGATTTCGACGTCATCGATCTCGGCTGGGACTGGTTTGCGCTGCAGTTGGACGACGGCAGCGACATTATGGTCTACCTGCTCTTTGATGGGAGTGGTCGACCGGTGTTGCGAACGGCCACACTGACTCAGAATGGCAAAACAGAGGTGCTTGCCGAGGCGGAATTCCAGGTCGAAGCGGTGGCTCGGTGGGTCAGTGATAAGACCGGTATCGATTACCCCATGGGATGGCGTGTCAGGGTTCCCGCCCGGAATATGGAACTTGCCGTTAAGCCGGTTATTACGGCCAGCGAATTTGATGGCAGGTCAACCACCGGTAAGGTGTACTGGGAGGGTGCTGTGGAGATTGGGGGCACTCACGGTGGCAAGGGATTCGTAGAGATGAGCGGCTACGATAAAGTTCAAAAGGAGACCCTTAAACGGCCTGTAAAAGGGGGCTGAAGGTCTGGGGCTTTCCGGTCAGGGTTTCTGATTTTTCGGATGTATGTGGCGAATTCCCAGCGGTTTCTGGTTCCCATGGCTTGGTATATTGCCCCTCGTTTCTATTCTCTGGGTGGGAAAGGCATTGTCATTCCTCTGCGGTGTAGCTGTTTGATGCATCGGCTGGGAAGTGGTGGTAGCTGCGTGATGGGGGCCAGGTCTCCCATTGCACAGGCTTCAAGGGTGGTTTAAGTTAGAGGGCAATGGATAACCGATGGAGGTCAAGGATGGCCAGACCGTTAAGGATTGAATTTGCCGGGGCGTTTTATCATGTTACCGCCAGAGGCAATGAGCGGCGAAATATATTCTTCAGCGATGGGGACAGGCAAAAATCTCTGAGTACGCTGGGGGATGTGTGCGCTGGGTTCAATTGGCGTTGTCACGCTTATTGTCAGATGACCAATCACTATTATCTCCTGGTGGAGATGCTTGACGGAAATCTATCGAAGGCAATGCGGCAGCTAAACGGTGTGTATACCCAATACATCAACCGAGCGCATCGCCGTGTGGGTCATCTTTTTCAGGGTCGTTTCAAAGGTCAGATCAGCAGAAAGATGTGCAATGGGAGACCTGACCCTGGTTTCCTGGTTTTTCTTATGCTGGGTAACACTGCACTGGTCACAATGGATCTTGTCTGAACTGAAGTAGCGGGTACCGTCTATGGCCACCAGCAGATCACCGTTAATGGAGCGATACGCTTCAAGCTGACCGCCGGCATGCAAGGTCCCAACCACCGCGGCAAAAACCGGCAACACCGCACTGGGTGGGACGGGATCGAGCAGATTCCGGGTTTGATTGTCGGTGGGGATCTGCTGGATCCCAAACAGGGTCAGTGCGTTGTTGCACCCCTTAGTTAATTGTAGATTGCGCTGGAAATCCAGGAACGAGGGACTCTGTGTGAAGAACACTGAAAACGCTCCCAGTGCTGCATCGGCCATGGAATAGGTGGTCTCGCCGGTGCGCTCATCAGGAAAGCGTTCAACCACTGACCGTAAGTACTCGACCAAGCGGTTGAAGGTGTCTGGACGTAAGTTGGCTTGGAATGGAAAACGTCATTGACGTTGGGAAGCTGTCTATACCTTCCCATCGTCTTATACAGGTTGTTCGAGACAATGTTCAGCAG
>JAAELC010000025.1 GCA_024227135.1 Gammaproteobacteria bacterium | reverse complement strand
GCGCGAACTCGTAGCCCTGGATGATAAAATCGATTTATCATTCTGGACTCAATGTTTTCGCGCGGTTACCACTCTCTGATCCATTAAATATTTCTATTTGCAAGAGCTATGAGAGGGAGGTATTGACGACGTCTTCCGGAACAGATCGCCCATGGGGCGTGAGTGGATAAACCCGACCCAGACGAGCCAGGGGCTTCCCTGCCCCACTCATACAAACGGCAACCTCACTCAATACACCGGCACATCAACATCATACTCGAGCCCCTTTTTATTGGCCTGCTCTCGAACCGTGGCAAATATTTTGTCGTCCAGTGACGCCCGGGCACCGCCCATGGATTCCAGTTTCTGCTCTAGAAAATCCGCACGCTCCATAGACAGCCGTTCTATTTCCTGTCGCAATTCAACACGCCGTTTCCCGGACTCTTTCACCAGTACCTCACGATCTGCCGGCGACAGGGCCTGGAGAGGTGCTGGCAGCTCATCCTGCTCAATTTCCCCAAGCTTGACGCGCCCGGCGGCGATATCCTCCACCAGTTCACCCTCACCAAGAAAATTCGACTCACCCGCAGCCGATGCATTGAATGCGGCTCTACGGGCGCGGGAGGCATCGGAAGAAGCTTCATGAAGTTTCGCCGTAGCTTCCAGTTTACGGTTCTGCCGCTTCTTCTCTTCGACACCCCCATAATACAGTCGGGTGTCATCCATAGTTTTGGAAAGCTTGGCCAGGCTTTCGTCGAATGGGGTCGCGATGGCGACTGCGCTGCCGTTCTGCTCCACCTGGAAATAGCGGCCATTGGCCAGTTGCGCGATCGTCTCCCATTGACGTCTGGTAGTGCCATCGCGGCCACATTGAATGGTATTGACGGTAATGCCCTTATCCTGGGCAGCAACCAGTGTTTCCTGGTAAGGCACGTCATCCTGGTAATCCATGTGAGGGGGCGCATCGCCCACCAGAAACAGTACTCGATAAGCCTGAACGTCCTGACTCCAGGACATCTTGTGCACGGCGTCGTGCAATGCCTGATTAACGCTTTCCGGGCCATCCCCCCCGCCATTGGCCTGAAAATCCATCAGATCAACATAGATACTATCCAGGTCTGTCGAGAGATCGTAAATACGCGTCACGTAGGCATCACCACGATCCCGGTATGCCACCAGCCCCATTCGGATTTCCGGTGTCGGTTGCGCAGCAGCCATACTGGAGACAATAGACCAGATTTTTTCCTTGGCCGCCTCGATCATGCCCCCCATGCTGCCGGTGGTATCCAGCACAAAAACCACGTCAACCTTTGGTCGACCGGAATCCCGGCCACCATTTACCTGCCCCCCGCCAGTCGTTCCCGGGTTGGCACCGGCATCATGCTCTACCGGGTAGAAACCCAGAATTCCAGCCGTTAATACAAAAAGTGCCAATGCGATTACTTGCGTTTTCATATCATTTTCTCCACTTGTGGGACCTGATTCCTGCCAGTTCCTGCACCGCCCCTCGGGCGACCTGGAAGGCATTTTGAAACCTCTCTGCTTCGGGATCGTTATTCGGCTTTCCCTCCGATGGCTCCCCAAAGCCCAAGGGAAAAAGCGGGATAAACGACTGGACGAGGAAAAAACACCAGACTGCTGCAAATACCCCACCGGTCTGCAGGACAGCCCAAACCGCGGCCGTCGCGCTCAAAAAGGTGAAACCCAGATCGATGACTGCCGGGATTAGACTGGAGTAAAAGTAGAGCGAGCGGACAACCCAGATAAAGGCCACCTGGATGACCAGAAAAGCCACCAACGAAGGGATCAGAAACATACCTGCGACCGTGACCAGCAACCAGAAGGTGACAAGCGTCACCCGCCCGATCCGTTCATGGGAGCGCGCGAAGAGATAGAGAAGGTACCCGAAGGCCTCACCGGCGATGACAAGACGAATTGCCAGTTCCCCCTCGAACGGTACATTCAACAGTTCGTAGGTCACACCCCCGCCCAGCGCGGCCACCACAGCCACCCCGATACCTTCGACAAACCCCGGCCGGCTCATGAGCACCCCCTCCTCTGCTGCTCTCGAAGAAAGGCCACCTCTACATCGGTATCCGACACCGACTGTCCCGAGGCGCTCATGCTCTCCTCCCGGAGTTCGGAACCATTGCTCCCGGCCAGCAACTCTGCCTGGGATTTCATTTGGTCCAGTCTCGCGGTGTCCTGCTCGAACCGTGCCCTGATCGCTGTGAGTTCTCCCTCTACCTCAGACCCGGCCTGCCCCATCAACTTCAGGGCATTCTCGGCTTGCAATCGACGCCTGACGATGTCTCTTGCAAGCCTGTCGTCTTCAGCCTCGAAACAGACATCCAACTGCTCATCCAGGGCCCGGACCCTGGCTTCCAGTACAATCACCCTTCCAGCCAGGGACTCCTGCCGCTGTTCCAGTGACCTGATGCGCCGCCGTTGATCGACAAGCGCTTCCTCCATTTCGCGTATCGATTGGCGAAGCAACAGTGCCGGCTCTTCGATACAATCAAGAATGCCGTTCAGATCTGCCCTGAACAGTCTTGCAAATTGTGTAATCAATGCCATGTCGTTTTCCCTCCCTTGACTGATAAGTAAGTACACAGGATCAGTCTAGGGTGAGGTATGGGAGCAAAACAGACAGAAATCGGTAAAATGTCTCAAAGGATTTTTACCAAATATTTACATCTCTGATCATCAGCAACTGTTAAGCTCGGATGTGCTATGCACACCAAAACAAGACTCCTTATCATTGAAGATGAAGCGGCTATCCTGAATGGACTGACGGATGTTTTTCTGTATCACGGTTACGAAGTGGACGGCGTGATGGATGGAAAGACAGGACTCCACAGCGCGCTTACGGGTAAGTACGATCTCATTTTGCTGGACGTCATGCTTCCGGGAATGAATGGTTTCGAGTTGTGCGAACGGGTCCGTTCCGAAGACCCGGACCAGCCGATCATCATGCTGACCGCCAAATCTGGTGATGAAGACATTATTCAAGGGCTTTCCCTGGGCGCGGACGACTACGTGGCCAAGCCCTTCTCCGTCGCCCAGTTAGTGCTGCGGGTCAAGGCGGTACTGCGCCGCTCGCACATAGGTTTGGAGTCCCAGCGAATAATTCGACTTGGAAACGCGGTTGAGGTGGACAGTGCCAACCTGTCCGGCCAATGTCATGGCCGATCCTGCCATTTTACTCGCCGGGAGATGGAAATACTCCAGTACCTGCACAGCAACAATGAGCGAGCCGTTTCCAGAAACGAACTACTTTCCAAAGTATGGGGCTATGCGAAAAATCTGCAGTTGGAAACCCGTACCGTAGATATCCACATCGCCAAACTACGGCGCAAGATCGAAGCACACCCTTCCAGTCCTGAACACATCATCACCGTACGCGGTGCCGGCTATCGCCTGGTGGCGGATTGAGCAACCCATGGCTGGAGCGAGCTTCACAGGGCTGAGCAGAAAACGGTTGAGGCGCTGGCTGATCCTGTTTTTTCTATTGCTGGCCATCCCCACCGCCATTCTGGTACAGCAGGCACACAGTCAACTGACGTGGGAAGCCTTTCACCTGCACCGGCTGCTGGCCGAAGAACTGACGACCCGTATCGACAATCAGATCGTCGACCTGATCGGTCAGGAAGCGGCTCATCCGTTTGGTGCGTACCGTTTCTTCCAGCTTGTAAGTGACCCATCAGCGCCATTGAGCCGGCGATCCCCCCTGGCCACCTACCCCGTTGAAACCACCATTCCGGGCCTCATCGGTTACTTTCAAGTCGATGCAGAGGGAAGATTCAGCACACCTCTGCTACCGGAATCCGAACAGATCGCTCCGGCCCACAACCTGCCGACGGGGGAACACAGACAAAGGCAGGCTCTGGCAACCCGGCTGCAACGTATTCTCAGCGAAAATCGGCTGGTGGAGGCAAAGGTAATCACTGCACCGAGACGGGATACTCCGCCGGCACGCCACCATCTTCAGAAAAGAGGGTCGGTTGCGGACATTAACCAGGCTCAGGAAGAAATACCCCGGCCTTTGAGACAATCCCCCGCGTCCAGGGAGAAGAAAAAGGAAGGGGCGACCACTCAAGCCGCTTTCGACCAACTCATGGAGTCGTCGGTCTCCAGTCTGAAGGAGAACGCTTCCCCGTACCTCAGCCGGGTGGAAGACCTGAAACTGCAGCGCCCTTACCCCGCAACACCCCAGGATGAACAACGTAAGAAATCCCGTTCACCCACCCCATTCTCCGCTGGTGGAAGCGCCCGTCAGGAGCAGGAAAACCGGCTTGGTAAGACGGTGCATGGTATCGAGGCGAAGTATGACCAGGAGGAATCCAGCCACCCCAGAATACTGACCTTTGAAAGTGAAATCGATCCATTTGAACTCAGCTTGCTGGGTAGCGGGCATTTCGTTCTTTTTCGGAAAGTCTGGCGGGAAGGTAATCGCTACATACAGGGCGCATTGATCTCGGAAAAACCTTTCCTCCGGAGCATCGTCAAAGGCCCTTTTCAGCAAACCGGACTGTCACGTATGAGTGATCTGATCGTTGCATTCCAGGGAAATGTTGTATCAACATACAAAAACCCTGAAAACCCTGTCGAGCTTTCTGATGTGCAACAACTGGAAGGGACTATTCTTTACGATTCTCATTTGTCGGCTCCGTTTAATGATCTGGAGCTGATATTCAGCATCACACGGCTGCCACCCGGGCCTGGCAGTACATTGGTAACCTGGACCGCGATTATTCTTACTGTCTTACTGTCCGGTGGTTTTTACTCAATCTATCGTCTGGGCGCACGACAGATCGACTTGACCAGGCAACAGCAGGATTTCGTATCCGCAGTCAGCCACGAATTGAAAACGCCCTTGACCTCGATTCGCATGTACGGGGAAATCCTGCTTCAAGGGTGGGCGAGCGAAACGAAAAAGCGGGATTACTATGGCTACATTCATGACGAGAGTGAACGCCTCTCACGGTTGATAACCAACCTGCTGCATCTGGCCCGCGTCAATCGCAATGAGCTGGATCTGGATATCAGGGTATTTCCCGCAGGCGAACTGATGGATGAACTCATCACCCGTTTGACCTCTCAGATCGAGCGCACCGGTTTCAGACTGGCATTTGACTGCCCTGAAAAGTTCCGGGAAATACCGATTCATGTCGACCACGATGGATTCACCCGGGTATTCATCAATCTGGTGGATAATGCGATCAAGTTTTCATCCAGGGCGGAGACCAGGATCATAAAGCTGAGCTGCGGTCATTCCCAGGATGGCAGCGTATCGTTCAGCGTAAGGGACTACGGGGCTGGAATACCCAAGGAGCAGATTCGGAAGATCTTTCTGCCTTTTTTTCGACTGGAAAACGAGCTCACCAGAGAGACCACGGGAACGGGCATCGGGCTTGCACTGGTCGACAGACTCGTGGCGTCCATGGATGGGCACATCGATGTAATCAATAGACAACCCGGTACCGAATTCAGGATCATCCTGCCCGGCCGGGAGCAAACGAACTAACAATTCAAACGAAAAGCGGACAGCTTATGTTTAGTACTCTTCAGGAAATCATCGCCTCGCTGGTGCATCAGCGAGGAATCGCTGTAAAGCCGGATGACTCACCCACACTGGAAAAACTCAACCATGCCTTTCTCATCGCATTGAGCGGCCCCCATCACAGTCAGAGCGCAAATGCACTGAAGATGCTGGAACACTGCCAGCAATCCGGAGCACTGGCAGACTCTGCGACATTTTATCTGGATGGCATCCAGCACATTGCGCAAGAGGTAGAGACTCACGGTCAGGAAAATCCGGCATTTCAGCATAGACTGCAACTGCTGTCTGAAGCGATCAACTCCGATGGCACGGGATGGAGTGCTGAGGAAAACACTGATCACTTCTGGGGACTGTTTTTTCCCGAAGCAATCGGCTTGTCGGACAATACCGGGTCCGCTGTGGAATCCCTGCGTCATCGTCGTGGCATTACTTTGACCCGGGCCAATGAACAACCCATTCAGAATGTTCCCCGGGAGCTGATATTCACCTCCAATGTTCTCCTGACCATTCCCCAGGCATCCTCCAGCCTCGATGCCCTCCCGATCAGTGAACGTTTGAAATCCAGACTTGCGGCGGTCATCCGTGAACCCCAGCTCTACTGGTACGACCACCCCATTCATCTGGGTGTGGAAATCGATTCCAATGAAGTAGTGTATGGTCTGCGCGGGCTGGAAGCCGCCGTGCAGTTCGAAAGAGAACGAGGCAATATCACCGGGGATGACCGGGTCACCTGCCTGCTCTCAGTCTCCGTTACTCACGAGGGCCTGCAATCGATTGCGAAGGATTATGTGGAAGAGGAGCTGTCCCACTGCGAAACCCTTCGCAACCTCGACATCTACATTTTTACCGAGTCAGACACAAGGCAGTTGACCGACACACTGCTGGTTCCGATGGCAGCGGAAACCGTACCCAATGCCGCCGGCACACTCGATGGCATTCTCGGTGTTGACGGTGAATACGGCCGCCACTACAGCTTTCTCAAGGCAATCACCGCACTCTGGCCCCTGATCCAGGATTCCCGGGTACGTGGTACGTTCAAAATTGACCTGGACCAGGTATTTCCCCAAAAAAACCTGGTCCGTGAGACCGGAAAATCGGCTTTCGAGCACCTGCAGACTCCACTCTGGGGTGCGGATGCGTCAGCCAGCGACGGAACCCCCCTGCAACTGGGAATGATCGCTGGTGCACTGGTAAACGAGCGGGATATCGGCTATTCGTTGTTCACCCCCGATGTGCCCTTCCCAAGGCGCCCCCCCAGCCTGGACGAACATATTTTCTTCAGCACCCTGCCCCAGGCTCTGTCCACGGAAGCGGAAATGATGACCCGGTATGTGGAAGGCACACCCTTCGATGGCATAAAAACCGCGATTCAACGTGTTCACGTAACCGGCGGTACCAATGGCATTCTGGTTGAACATTTACGGCGATGCCGTCCCTTCACTCCCTCCTTTATTTCCCGGGCGGAAGACCAGGCATACATTTTGTCCACATTGAATAATCCCGGGCCAGGTCTGGCCTACCTCCACGCAGATGGCCTGATCATGCGCCATGACAAGGAAGCGTTCGCCCAGGCAGCCATTGAATCGGCCTATGTAGGGAAACTGATCGGCGACTATATTCGGATCCTGTATTTCTCCCGCTATGCACAACTACTCACCGGTAACCTCAAATCGGTGAAAGAACGGATCGATCCTTTCACCGGCTGCTTCGTCTCTCCGATACCGGAAACTCTGGTTCATCTAAGGTTCGCGTTGAAAACACTGGAACTCTATGCAGGCGACAAGCCGCAGCAAGGCGACGAATTCATTACCACAGGGGCGCCCCGAATTACCGCCGCGTTGGCGTTCGCCCACCCCGATGGCCCTATGAAACAGCGGTTAAAGCATGAACAGGTCGGCTGGAACCTCTACTACGACACCCTGGACCGGCTGGAGCATGGATTACAGGAGCAGAGTCCGAAAGCACTCGCACTCCGGAGTAAAGGGAAGGCGATTCTCCGGGCATGCCGCATAAAACTTACTGGGGCGCCCATAACCGGATAAGCCTGACAGGCTGCTCCTGGTGAAATACGATCTAGGGATACCGGTGGGGAGAACAGGGGGCTGCCCCCACCGGGCATAAGCTGAACCGGAACCCCCGGAACAAGCAATCCTCAGCCGATGCTCTCGAAACTCAGCTGGTCTTCCGGCAAACCGGCCCCGGTAAGGGCGGCGATCATTCCCTCCACTGCACCCTTTTCCCCGGCCACGTAGCAGTTGCACCGTCCCAGCACTACTCCCTCTGCCGCAATACACCCAATCAACTGCTCCGGATCTACCGCCGTTCTGATCGAATGATAATGAAAGTTGTCCAGTGCATCATTCCAGGAGCGACAGAGACGATCAAGGTAATTACCTTTGGCAAGGTCATTAAACCAGTACAGATGAAAACTCTCAGCCAGGTCGATGGAGATGGCGTGCTCCACGATACTCTTTACTGGAGCAAATGCGTCTCCAAAAGCAATCAACAAGAGGGGTGATGCGGAATTGTCATTGAGTACGAACGCACCTGAAGGCCCCTCCAGTAAGACGATGGGAGAGGTTCCCGTATGATTGAAAACCGTTTCGGAAAAAAGATTGCCCTGCTGCCTCCTGACCAGAAACTCCAGATTACGACCATCACAGGGACAACCGGCCAGATGCAGCTCGCTCGACCCGCCCTCCTCCAGCGTCAGTTTTATTTTCTGCCCGGCAAAAAACCGCAGTGTCTGTGCACGTGGAGTCTGAACTCGCAGCAACAGCAGGTTGTCATCAAGGTTCTGTATCTTTCGAATGCCGGCCCGAATAGACTGAGCAGGAAGATCAGAGGGTGAAAAAGCTTCGGATGCCTCCAGAACCACATCGGTGACCGCCGTATTGCAGCAGGTGAGGATGTAACCCATGTCCCGTTCCGTGGGTCCCAGGAGGTAGTCATGATCTCGCAGCTTCCACACTTCACCACTCAGCACTCTCACCTTGCAGGAACCACAATTTCCATTGGTGCACCCATAGTCCATACTCAGCCCGGCGCGCAACGAGGCCTCGAGAATCGATTCGGTGCCTTCGACAAAGTACTCGTGACCGCTGGGGATCACCTTTACACTGGCCGCAATGATTCGGAGGAAAGCATCCTTGGCGAACAGACGGGCACGCCGATCCGGGTCGGAGTCCCGCTCCTGGGAGGAGGCTTCCAACCAGTCTGCTATTTCCAGAATTGTTTCAGTGGCAATCGGGGTTCCCTGGGCAGCCAGATTCTTCAACTTGGCCACAGCACCCTCAATCAGCGCCTCGACTGCATTAAGGGCGCCCTTTGTTTGAGCCAGTGTGGTGTTCAGATTATCCAGGCGTGTCGCGATTATTTTGGGAACCGGCTGGGCTCCGTCGCCATATCGGGTCTTGGGCATTGCCCGCTGTTTGATCATGGCCACCCGATCGAGCATTTCATTCTGCTCAAGTTCCGCTTTAGGGTAAACCCGAAGCAGATCGTTGACAGCGACCTCTCCTTCAAAGGTCTTGAGCTCGCCTTTGCGGATCTTTTTCTGCAGTTCACCTCGAGTCACCCCTGCCAGACGGGCTGCCCTGGACAAATTCAAGAATTGTGGCATGCCATTTCTCCCGTTAGCCTGTTGCTCAGGTCACTGTCAATGCATCTGCAGATGGTTGGGCGAACGGTCCCGCTTAACCATCGGTAATGACGCATGGTGTCCAAATAATTTCCAGCCCTCTCCCACAGGTATGTAGATATTGGTCGCCAGAACCCTTGCACCCCCACTGCCACCGACGCCATTTGGGCGGATGTCTTCTTCCACCAGATGAACAGCCATTTCGCCACAGAGTCTTACGGTGCAAAACACGGTACTCCAGACTGGGCGGATCCGAGGTGCTGAATATATCCATCCAGCTGCCCATTACGTCACCCCGCCCCGTGAGTAAGCCCGAGCCCGGGTGAACGCAATAAATCTCTGGGGTATTTGCCCAGACACTCCCCATGCGATCTGCGTCCAGGGAGCGAAAGGAAGCGTAGAAGGCCTCCTCCGCATCAGCGGAGGTCCTGTGAATCTGACTCATCGCTAATTCATCCCGTGCCAGAGTAAACCGGATGATCTTTTCCGGTACCTGATCGCAGGATCTCGTCCCGGGGATGTGTCAATGATCAAAGTCCACCCAATCCACAGGCTTTCTCTGCTCAGACAAAACCTTATTGGCGAGGTAGGCATCACCCTCCTCCAGGGTAATCGGCTGATAAGCTTCGTCTACCAGAGGAAGGTCGTACTCGTTCCAGCCTCGCAATCCGGTTTTGAGATTGACGATATTCTTGAAACCCATCATCTTCAATGTCGCGACTGCCAACAGACTTCGACTACCGGATCGGCATACCACGACGATATTACGATCCCTCGCCACAGCAAGCTCCGGCTCCGTCTCTTCATAGTCCCACTCAACCGCAGACTCCAACACTCCACGGGGGACGTTGATGGAATCCTCGATGTGCATCACATTGAACTCGTAGGGTTCCCGTATATCCAGAATCAGTACATCCCGACCTTCCGCAAGCTGTTCTTCCAGATCCCAGGGAAAGATCTCCTCCACCCCGACAAGGGCCTCTTTAAGCAGATTGGCAAATGTTTTCACTGCATTATCCAATGCTATCGCTGGTCAATCATTCATTAGCAAACCGAATGAATATCAAACCACCCGGCCTGATTACCCGCTTATCATCCCTCAATTCGGTCAGTTATTCCACATTTCCGCTGCCAGGGCAGGGATATTCCACAGTTCAACGACATAGGGTTCCGGTAAGGGGCAAACAATTCCTTTTTAACCGGTAGGCATGGTTGTTTTATGTCCCTTATTGACTGATAGACTGAAATCGTTTTCCTGGTGCTGCATCAATTCCCATGGCCCCGGCGCTTCATCGTCACTCGGTCGCAGGTTCCACCCAGAGCGCCTCCCGCAAACCGGTTGACCGAATCGTCCGTTGTTCGATGGCTCCCTGTAGCCGGACCGCATCCGCCCATAGTAAAACCCGCTTTTTTGCACGGGTGATACCGGTATAGATCAACTCCCTTGTCACGACTCGCCCCGGCCTGTCCGGGAGCATCAGCAGCACCTCATCAAACTCAGACCCCTGACTCTTGTGAACCGTCATGGCGTAAACGGTTTCGTGAGCAGGGAGACGAGAGGGGAGAATTCGTCTCAACCCATCACTGGTTTCGAAGAATACCCGCAGGGCGCCATCGCTATCTGGATCAGGCAGAATCAGACCTACATCGCCATTGTACAGCTGTTGAACATGATCATTCGCGGTGACCATGATTGGGCGCCCAGGATAGATCGCTCCAGAACGGTGAATCAGTCCTTCCCGCTCAAGCAGCTGCTCGATACGGCGATTGACAGCATGCACGCCGTAACGACCATCACGGACACTGCAAAGTACTCGCTGGATATTGAGCGCCTGAAGTGCAAATTCCGGGTCAGGGCCAGACAACATGGGACGAAACCCATTCAACACCCAACCCTCCATGAGTTCGTCGAACTTTCCAGGGGCGGGCTTCAACCAGCTCACATCCGGATACTGACCCTGCTCCAATATGGACAGAGCGCTCTTACAATCACCCTCGTTGACAGCCCTGGCCAGAATACCGATTCCGCTGTCGGGACCAAAACGACGGCTGTTTTCCAACACCACGATATGGTCAGCTATCCTGGAACTTTCGGTAACTGCCGGTCGTAGATCAACATTTGAGACATCCCGCAGTTGATCACACAGACCCTTCGAGTATCGAAGGGCTTCCCGTCCCCCGCAAATATCGCCAAGCACCCGACCGGCCTCCACCGAGGCCAGCTGGTCCCTGTCTCCCAGCAGAATGATCCTGGCCTGGGGAGGCAACGCCTCAAACAGTCGAGCCATGAGCGGAAGATCTACCATCGAGGCCTCATCCACAACCAGAATATCCAGATGCAGCGGGTTTTCAGCATGATACTTGGGGTTGGCGCGCCCCGCACGAAAACCCAGCAAGCGGTGCAGGGTGATAGCGACCTCCGGGATTCGCTCCGATATCTCCCGATCCAGTGATAGTACCTGTCTGGCCTTGCGAATGGAGTCGGTGAGCCTTGCCGCCGCTTTCCCGGTGGGGGCTGCCAGCTCGATACGAAGCGTATCCACACCCGCCTGCTCGATGAGCAACGCCAGGATTGAGGTCACCGTATGGGTTTTACCCGTCCCCGGGCCACCGGAAATAACACAGAAAGGTTGCAGTACCGCCATCGTGGCCGCCACGCGCTGCCAATCGGTTTCCTTCGTTTCAGGAAAAAGGCGACGCAGTCCCTGCCCCAGTAGCATTCGATCAGGTGGCGACTTTCTGCCATTCACCCGTTGTGCCAGAGCGCGGGCCAACATCTGCTCAAAATGCCAGTAACGTGCCAGATACAACCGGTTTTCTGTGTCCAGAATCAGGGGAGTGTGATCACCCGGTGCCCCGACCACAGTGCAGCGGCGAAGAGATCGACTCCATTCATCCGGGGCAGGCAACACCGGCCTCTCTTCCACGCTGATGGCAGTGAACAAGGGGAACTCACCACAGGCGCCTAACTCCATACAGACATCCCCTTCCCCCACCCTGTGACTGACCAGCGCTGCAGCGAGAAACAGGTAAGGATCGTCCGTACCGGCAAGATGCGTCATACGACGACCGAAGTAGAAATCTACCGCTCGCAACGCTTTTCGGGAAATGGCGGACAGAAGAAATTCGTGCATCAAGTCACCCCCTTCCCAGTGCCGAAACAGCGGTTCAGGCGATCAATCAACTCCAGCTTCGGTCGGTCGTACCAGATGCCAGACTGCCTGCCCAGGGAAGGACGCATACCCCGCAGAAACAGATAATAGACGCCACCAAAATGATGCTCGTAATCGTAGTCTGGAAGACGGCCATCCAGGAACCGATGCAACGCGACAGTATAGATCAGATACTGCAGATCGTAGCGATGCTCACGGATCGCCCTTTTCATTCCGGTTTCACCATAGGCCGATAGCTGCTTACCCAACAGATTGGATTTATAATCCAGAATATAGAATCGTCCCCGATAGCGAAAAACCAGATCGATGAATCCGCGCATCAACCCGTGCATCGGCTCGAAAGCCAATCCACTGGCACTGCCTGCATAGTCGGGTGCCGAAGACAGTGCTTCGAGCAGTCCATGGGCATCCAGACCGGAGAGAGCGAAGTGAAACTCCATCTCCACCAGCCGGTCCTTGATAGGTATATTTCTCAGATACAGCTCGCCATCACTATCCAGCGGAGTATCCAGAACATTCTTCACCAGCTCGATGACAACCGGCCCCCAGATTACGGCATCAGTGGACCCGGTTCGGCCGGACTGGAGTTGACCGTACCGTTCCAGCAGGCTCTTCACCGAACTCTCCAGGGAATCGCCACCTGCGTGAGGAAAATCCAGGTTCTCGAACAATTCGTGCAGGAAGTGCCCGGTTTGGGTTCCTGCCGGAAGCTCGAATACACTCCCCCCACCAGCGATCTCCGAGCCGTCCCCGGAGTCCAACTCGATCAGTCTATCGTAATCGGGATGCTCCGACTCCCCCCCGCGCACAAGATTGGAATAACTGGATACTCGCCATGTGGAATCAATCCGGGCGGTAAAAATGGCGGCAGACAATTCCCGCTGTTTTCCGCTGCCTCCCCCCCAGTACTCTCCGGTCAGTGACGGCAGAGCTTTCACCGAGATACACGACGGCACCCTGTCAGCCAGCGACTGCAGATCGGACCAGAGAGCCTGCTCGGAAAGCCCTGACATTCCGCTGCCTGGTATCCCGTCATCCACATTACGATGCAATAGATACGCCAACGCGGAATGATCGGAACGATTGATCTTACCCCAGCAAATGACACACAACCTGACGGCCCGGGTCACCGAAACATAAAACAGGCGAAGTCGTTCAGCGAGCTGTTCGATCTGTTCCAGTTCCCGATGCCTGGAGATGTCCGGCGAACCGAAATCCACACACGCCCTCTTCTCGGCTTCATCATGAAAAAGCGGTGGTGTATCCCTGCTGGAATCGAAATAACTCCAGGGAAAGGGTATGAAAACCAGGGGGTACTCAAGCCCTTTGCTCTTATGCATGGTCACGATTTTGACCAGCCCCTGATCGCTGTCCAGCCGCAGTTGCTGAACATCATCCAGCACCCCGCCCATGGGTTGATCGACAAACCAGCGCAGCAGCCCGTCGATACCCGGATAGTCTCTCGATGCCACCTGCAGCAGTTCAATCAACTGCAGGAAATTGGTCATCCGACGCTCACCGTCGGGGCGTGATAACAGCCGCTGACCGATACCCTCGGTATCCATCATTGACTGAAGAGCAATCATCGCTCCCTTACCCTGCCAGAGATCCCTGTAGGACTGAAATCTCGCCAGCACCCGTTCCCAGGCAGTATCGTCCCGGGCCAGGCGCTCCAACTCCACGGCATCGAAACCCAGCAAACCCGTGGCCAGGGCCGCCCGTACCCGACGTTCATCATTGAGTGATTCCAACGCAATCAATATCGAGGTCAATTCATCGGCGTCCTCGCTGTCAAAAACGCTCTCGCGACTCAAGGTGACACTGGGAATACCACAGGCCGCCAATGCATCCTGCACCCGATGACCTTCACTATGGGTACGAACCAGCAAGGCAATATCTTCCGGCAGGAGACTCCTGTCACCCAGCATGGCCTGCTTCGACTCCCCACGATTCAGCAGACCTGCAATGTGCTCTGCACAGGCCCCGGCAGCCTCCACCAGGGCCGCATCCTTACGGATGAAGCCCCGGGGTCTCCGGGTCTGATTGTCTTCGCTCAACTGGAGCATCCAGAACTGAAGCGGCACGGGTTCCTCACCGTCCACCCTGAGCGGAGCATCATCGGATCCGGGGGCGGAAGATACTGGATGAAACCTGATATGTGGTGCATAGATGAAGGGATTTTCAGAACTGGAAAACAGCTGATTGATGGCCTCGATCAGTCGGGAACCCGATCGCCAGTTGATACCCAGGGTATACTGATTTCCCACACGATCACTCAGATCCCTGGCCTGCATGTAGGTAAAGATATCCGCCCCTCTGAAGGCATAGACCGCTTGCTTGGGATCACCGATCAGAAACAGACCACCATCGGGCTGGTCGATATATACCTTCTGGAAAATTCGGAACTGCTGGGGATCAGTATCCTGAAACTCGTCAATCATGGCGACAGGGAAACGTTGCACCATCAAATCAGCCAGGGCATCCCCTCCCTCTCCGGCGAGCGCCTGATCCAGGCGCCGTAGCAGATCATCGAAGTACAATAATGATTCATCCCGTTTGTGCCGGTCCAGTCCTTCACGAATGTGGTTTCGAGCATCGGTGAGAAACCCGGCCTGCTCGGCCACATCCAATCCTCCCAGCAGTGTCTGCAGGGATTCACACAGATCGAAAAAGGGGTGAGTGAGGGGCACTGCCCCGGGTTTGGTCCCTTTCTCTGCCAGCATGGCAGCAGTCAGGCGTTCAAAACCAGCGGGCAAAGAGGGCGGCAAACCATCCCCTGATGCCACTTGCTCCGCAGCCCTGAGAGCCTTCGCAACCACCGGCTTGGTGTAGGATGTACGTTTGAGACCCGGGCTTTTCTGCAACAGCTCAATAATTCCGGCAGACTCAGCCCTCCACAAGGATTTCAGCTGTAAGAATAACTCGTCCAGGCGCTGCCGAATCAGGCCCACGTCGGCGGCATCACCCCGTGGTAATACACGAACATCGTCCAGGGCCAGGGTCGGTTGCAATGCCTTCAATAACGCCAGGGGCGTCTTCCATCGGTTCCGTACCCACTGTGCCCGATCCGGATCCGCCCGGGCGACCCGGTTACGCCAGAAATCCGCACCTGCCCGGGCCAGCATACGGGCCTCGTCGGTGATGAATTCGACATCGAACGCCATTCCACTTTCAAAGGCGTTATCCAGAAGCATACGCTGGCAGAAACCATGGATGGTGTAGATTGGCGCCTCGTCCATACGTGCCAGCGCGTCAGCCAGCAAACCGGTCGCCTCCCTCGAATCCGGCATGGCTTCCAGCATACCCCGGAGTTCAGAATCTGCCTCGACGCCCTCCCCATCAACTTCACTCAGCAATTCCAGGGACTGCACGATGCGCCGCCGGATCCGGTCTCGAAGCTCTTCGGTGGCCGCCTGGGTAAATGTCACCACCAGTATTTGGTCCACGTCATGACGGGCTTCCAACAGAAAGCGCAGAAACAGGGTGGCGATCGTGTAAGTCTTACCGGTGCCAGCGCTGGCTTCGATCAATGCCAGCCCTTTCAGCGGCAGCTTCAAAGGTTCCAGTGGAATCATGGATGGTCCTTTTTTGCGCTCAGGGTATGGGTGTGATCCAGTAACGGCTTCAGAATCGACCGTGCCGAATCCTCAAATGCATCACCGAGAGGATTCAGACCCCGAAAAGCAATACGCACCCCAGAGTCACAGGACTCCGGCATTGGATTATTCATACCGGCCCAGGCATGCTCGAATTCAGAACCATAGGTTTCGTGGATATACCACCCCAGGGAACTCTCCGGAAAAAACGGCAATGGCAGCTGCAGTCCTCTCCAACGCATTTCCAATAAGTCCTGAAGCAGTTCAGCGGGATTATCAACAGGCTGCAATTTCATCGTACAGTCTTCAGCTACAAAGCAACTCTCCCGTCCGCTGTCGTTCGGGGCGAGTACATTGAGTATCAGATGGCGTATCCAGGCTGCCAGCCTGTCCCTGCATTTGAGTTTCCCGAATCGATAATTCGTCAACCCGCTGTGTTGCCGGTGTCGCAGCTGTCCCTGAATTCTAAAGTCACCCAGAGCTATATCCACATTCAGGGGAGCCAGTGACTCGTGCTGATAACGTTCCAGGCGGGCGATGAAAGGATCGACCTCCGCTGCCTGTTCTTCGAATATCCGATCACCCGGTGCACCGTGGGGCAGGACGCCCTCCCCCCGAAGGCGGCTCAGGATGACCGGGGTTCCACGGCCCCGCAGCCGTTGCTCGAGTAAAGTCTGACGTAACTGGTAACGCTCTAATCCGGTTGAATCGAATGGTTCGATATCCTCCGGGACCGCCTCCATATCCAGCAGACTCAAACCCAGGCGCCGGGTCAGAAAGCTGTTCGCGGGGTTGCGGAAGAAATAGATCAGTTCTTCAATATCGAGGGTTTTGAGTGCATCTTCCGGGAGACCCGCATCACCAGGAACAAATGGGGGTATGGCACCACCGGATTCACTGAATGCTGCCTCCTTCCAGGCCTGTGCATAACTGAACAAGCGCTTGTCTGAACCGTCGAAATAGCGATGACTGAAGGGTTGCAGAGGATGACGAATCAGCAACTGCTCTTCAACCTCCCCGGTCTGTTCACATCGAATGCTCTGCCGCAGATAATCCAGTAGCTCGCTGGTCACCACTGAAGGAATCTTGATACTGTTATCGTGAATATCGTTACCCACATAGCTTATGTACAAAGCATCCCGCGCGGACAGAATGGCCTCCAGGAAGAGATAGCGATCGTCGCGCCTGCGGGATCGATCACCCCGTTTCGGTGACTGCGCCATCAGATCGAAAGAGAGCGGGGGCTGGTTGCGGGGGAAGTCATCCCCATTCATCCCGATGAGACAAACCACTCGAAAAGGAATACTGCGCATGGGCACCATGTTGCAGAAGCTGACACGGCCGGTCAGAAACCGCTGTGCTCCCCGGGTATCGTCAAACTGGGCGCTCAATAACGACCGAAAGACATCCAGGGCCAGAGGTCCCTCGAAGCCAGCCTCGCAGGAGGATGTCACCAGTCTGTCGAGCTGATCGCGCAGCCCCTGTAACAGCAACTCTTCCTCTTCGTTCGGGGCCATAAGTGCCACCAGCATTTCATTGAACGCCGTGCACCAATCACCCAGGCTGCGGGGTGTAATCAACCGGGTGCGCCAGCTATCAATGACCTCCAGAAAAGACTCCAGCATTCCCAGACAGGAAACCTCGGTACCTTCCACATCGATATAAGGCTGCACTCCCGCGTAGGTGTCAGCATCCGGGTCCGGTGGAAACGCATAACCGAGAAACAGCCGGTCAAGACCGAAAGCCCAGGAGTTGGCCCGCTCAGAAGGTAACCCCAGCTCAATGCGCATCTTTTCATCCCTGCCCCAGCGTATACCGCTCTCCCTGACCCAGGTACGGATTTTTTCGACACCGGCTTCGTCCAGCCCAAATCGCCGACGTACCGCCGGCAGATCAAGAAATGAAAGCAGCTCTCCCACCTCGAAGCGGCTGCGGGGTAAGGAAAGGAGCTGTTCTATCCCCTTGAGCAGAGGTTGGTCACTGACCTGCCGACTGTCGGCAATGGACCAGGGAATACCCATGGCTGGAGAGGGCGCCCCGAACAGAGCCTCCACGCAGGGGGCATACTGATCCACATCCGGAGCCATCACGATCACATCCCTGGGCTCGAGACCTTCGATCTGCTCAAACATGCGCAACAACCGGTCATGCAGGATCTGCACTTCCCGCAAACGGCTGTGCGCGCAGTGAACCTGGATGGAAAAGTCCCCTTCGGCCAGCGTCATATCCCCGCTCTGTTTCCGGGAATCACCCAAATCCAGAATGTCCCGCTGAACCTGATGGAGCAGGGTACCACCCTCGGTCTGGACGAAAAGATCGTGATCTGTTCCCCCCGTTTCCAGCAGCTGGTCGAGAAAAACCTGACCCGCATGCCCCATGGAAGCCAGCAAGGGATTACCAACATCGAGCAACCCGGTAGGATCAGGCAGACCTGCTTTCCGGGCACGGGCACGACGGCGGGACTGGCCCCGCTCATCCTCCAGATCAGCCCAGTAATGGCGACTGGGGTTCAAATAAAATACATTGACTTGAATGAAGTTCCCCAGGGCTTGAAGCATCCGGACATAAACAGGCGCCAGCGCGGTAAGCCCGAACAGGCTGACTCGCTCAGGCACCCCCCCCGGCACCGGTTCACCGGCAATCATTGCCTGTTCGAGATCTGAATACAGTCGGGCCCGATGAGCCGTTTCCCCCCCTGCATTCAGAGCCCTCCATAACCGGGCCTGCCAGTGCTCCTCTCCGCCCCGCTCCCAGGCCAGCACCATTTCAGGACGAAACACCAGGTACTGGTCAAACAGATCGGCGATACGCCGGGACAACTGAAACAGCCTGAGCTCTGGATTTTCGGCCTGCAGGTAACGTTTCAGGGGCGCAAATGACCCATGTTCCAATTGTTCAGGCAGCAGTTCCAATACACGCCATGAGAGCGCCTCTTCTTCGAACAGGCTGGAATCCGGCGCACCGGGTATCCAGGCTTTTAAAACCTGCCAGAAAAAAACGGCTGGAAGAGGATAGTCGATCAAGGCGCTGATACCCCGGTGTTCGGCCAGTTGCTGATCGATCCACCGGGCCATACCCAGGTTCTGAACCACGACCGCCTCAGACTGAAAAGGGTCATCCGGCGGTAAACTGGTAGCCTTCTCCAGATATTCAAGCAGCGTTTCTAATTTGTTACTGTGAAAGATCTCCAGCATCGACTGCTCCTGAACGAAAATAACGTTGCGACGAACTCGACCTTCGCCTCTTTCAACAGTATCTACTCTCACACCTTGCAGCGTCTGGGAATTCAGTCGTTCCTGAAAGGGATAGGAGCAAAGGGCTGTCCTGATACGCTGTTCAGAGCAGTCCTCCGGCAGGGAGCCGGATCAACCCTGAAGTCACAACGTCGAGGGAGCGCCGGGGCGCCTGCCCGGGGACCCGACTCATGGGACCCACCCAGGGTTTCGGGATCACTCGGGGCGCAACCTGAGCAACACGGCTCGCTATAAATGCTCGAATCGAACAGAGCGTGGCACAGGATACGCACAGCGAAAAAGCATGTGCTGAGCAATCCCGGGCAGGTCACAGCCCGGTTGCTCTAACTCCAAACCAAGGCCCGTAAAAGGAACAAATGCCCAGTCTTAGGGCCTCGGAAATTATGTATCGTCCCATATTGCGCAGGGTATCAGCTCAGATTCAAGGCGCAGATGAAATCGCATATCATTGATTATGCAACTGAATCTGCAACGCAGACAACGTCCATGGATGGACTGGATTCACGCGAGGCAGGATGCCGGTAATGATAGCTGAGGTGAGAGACCAGCAGGATGGGATGATTCATTTTTTCCGCGGCCCTTAATTGGCCTTACCCGGTTCAATTAGCCGGAAACTCAGGTTGTCGAACGGGTTTCTGAAGTACTATTTGTTCCCATGGGCCCGGTTCTGCTCCAATCCGGGATGTGTATGGGTAGTGAAGAGAGGAAAACCCGTTCGGACAAAATGAGACCTATGGATCCTGATCATGCCGTGCAGATTGCAGACCGTACCTGGTGGGTCGGCCATCAACTCCCGGGCGACAATCTACAGTGTCACGTTTACCTGATCGAGCAGGGCGATCAGTCCATTCTTCTCGACCCGGGTTCCAGTTTGACCTTTGCGGAGACCCGGCGAAAGATCGAAGAGGTTATCCCCTTCAGTTCAATCCGCTGGTTCGTCTGCCACCATCAGGATCCGGATATTGCCGGATCCCTGCCCCTTGTGGAAGCGCTGGTGGAACGGGGTGATGCCGCTGTGGTGACACACTGGCGGGCCCAGGCCCTGATAAAACACTATGGCGTGTCTATACCCTACTGGCTGGTGGATCAAAACGAGTGGCGGTTACCCCTCCAGGATCGGGTACTGAGGTTCATTTTCACACCCTATGCCCATTTTCCCGGTGCTTTCTGCACCTTCGATGAATCCACCGGAGTACTGTTTTCGAGTGATCTGTTTGGCGGGTACACCGATGAGCCATCTCTTTTCGCCCGGGACCCCGACTACTTCGAGTCGATGCGGCTCTTCCATGAGCACTACATCCCCAGCCGGGACGTATTACTGTACGCGCTGACCAAAATCGAAGCATATCCGGTGGATATTATCGCGCCCCAGCACGGCTCGATCATTCCCCGCCACCTGGTGGCAGATATACTGGAAAAGCTGAAGCGGCTGGAGTGCGGCCTCTATCTCATGGGAGGGGAGTCCGGTGATACGCAGCGGATTTCCCAACTCAATTCCGCCCTGCGGGATATCAATAAGGCGATGATCGATGCCAGAAACTTCCAGGAGATCGCTGACCGGCTGCTGACCATATCCCAGTGCATGTTACCGACGGTATCCCTTGAGTTTCATGCCCGATTGGAGAATGACCGTTTTATTCACTGGGTGTTGGATAAGCAGTATCAGGGTACAGGAGGTGAACTTCCGGAGTTCGTGGAAGCGCTGTCCGGTATCGACCGTGAGAGTTGGAACAGAGAGAGCGAGCATCGTTACCAACCCGTCTCCCTGAATCATGAAGAGGGGAGGTACGGCATCCGGCTGCCGTTATTCAAGGGCGAGGAAGAACGTGCATTCGGGGTGGTCGTACTCCACTTGTCGGAGGAAACCACACCGGACAATCTCGCCAGTCAGTTGTTGGAGCAAATGTCACTCACACTGCAGGTGGCAGTGGAAAGGGAGACCATTTTCAGGGGAATGGAAATGGAGCGTCAGAAATTCTATGAACGCTCGATCCGCGATTCCCTGACTGGCCTTTTTACCCGTTTCTACATGGAGGACACGCTGCAGCGACTGTTTAAGATTCACGACCGGAATGGGGGTATGCCAGTGGCACTGGCGATGCTGGATATAGACCATTTCAAGGACATCAATGATCGCTACGGGCATATCAAGGGTGATGAAGTGCTGCGCCAGGTGGCACAGATCGTCAGCGCAGATGCCCGGGCAGGGGATCTTCCGGTACGGTTGGGCGGGGAAGAGTTCGGGATCTTCGTGGTGGGTGAGTCCACCGGTGGTATCTCCCATATTGCGGAACGACTGCGTCGTAAAGTCACCCAGATAAGATTCTCCGGTATATTGTCGGAACTGGGGGTCACCGTCAGCATCGGAACCGCCATACGCCAGTCAGGGGAGGTGATACCCGGGTTCATCGAGCGGGCCGATCTGGCGCTCTATCAGGCAAAACAGCGTGGGCGCAACCGGGTATTCTTCGCAGATACCAAAGATCACTCCAATCAGTGGAGTCTGCATTTCGACTAGGAGCCTGTCCGAGAGTAGGGGCCGTAGCGAGGGAAAGCTGGTTTGAGTCAGATTTTATGATCATTTGAGGCGAATACTGGGCATATTTAACGATGATGATCGGAGAATCTGGCCAAATCCAGCTTTTCCGCAATAGGCTCACTATTCTCGGACAGGCTCCTAGGGGCGGATGTCTGCTTCGCTCCCCCCGTTTCTATCAGGCAGCACACCGGCACTAGCTTTCTTCCAGGTTCAGTTGTTCAGGAAAGAACGTGGGGGTACTGAAGGCTCCCTGGTGAATGGCGCTGTTGTAGTAGCGAGTCTGAACAGGGCTGTTTTCCACATTCCCCTGCCTGAAGTTATCGATGGGTACCCCTTTCCTGGCCATAGTGGCGCTCCACCAGCCCGATGGGTAGACGCACACCGGAAAGAAAAGTGTTTTCAAGTGGGAGAATCCACCCTTTTTCATGCCCCGGTGCATGTTCTGCAGGATATCCATATGCAGCAAAGGCGATTCACTCTGTTGTACCATCAATCCGCCATGGGCGAGGGCGCGTTCGCAGGCCGTGTAGAAATCACGGGAAAACAGTACCTCACCTGGACCGATCGGGTCGGTGCTGTCCACGATGATCACATCCAGTGCCCCGGCTGGGAGGTTCTTTATCCATTCGAAACCATCGGTGAAAAGAAACTCGACCCGAGGGTCTTTATTGGAGACACAAAGCTCGGGGAAATGGATTTCTGATATTCGGGTGACCCGTTCGTCGATATCGACCTGGGTGACCTGGGACACTTCGGGGTGTCGAAGCACCTCCCTGAGCGTGCCGCAGTCGCCTCCGCCGATGATGGCAACCCGTTTCGGCAGGGGATGGGTGTAGAGGGTGGGGTGAGCCAGCATTTCGTGATAGATGAAGTTGTCCCTGCTGCTGAGCATGATGAAGCCATCTATCACCATCAGCCGTCCGAAGTGGGTGGTTTCGTAGATCTCGATTTTCTGGAAGCCTGTGTGCTCCTCATGAAGTTTCGCCTTGATCCGCAGGGACAGGGCGGAGCCTCCCTCCTCGCAGGACTCGGTGAACCAGTGGTCTTCCATATGCAGGCACTCCGTCGGTGCGGCGGGTGACGGGTACAGGAGTGTCCCGCTCATCATAAAGGTGGCACCATAGCCAACACACCTTCTGGCTGCAACCAAAACCGGAACCCGACAGTATGAGAGCCGACCTTTTTCCCGTCCCGCAGAACTATGCCGTCGATCGATGGGGGGATGGTTACTTCGGGATCAACTCCGGGGGTTGTGCCATCGTGGCTCCGGACCCTGCGCGGAAGACACAGATCGATCTTCACCGGCTGGCCCATGAGGTCAGGGAGAGAGGATTGTCCTGGCCGGTTCTGGTGCGCTTCGTGGATATACTGCACGATCGTGCAGCCCGTCTGTATCAGAATTTCGACCGTGTTTCCCAGGCGATGGCGTACCAGGGCCGGTACACCGCGGTTTACCCGATAAAAGTCAATCAGCAACGCAGCGTGGTTGATCAGCTGATCGCAGGCGGTGGGGGGAGAGTCGGGCTGGAGGCAGGTAGTAAGACCGAACTGATGGCCGTGCTGGCCCGGGCTCCGGTCGGCGGGGTGGTGGTCTGTAACGGTTACAAGGATCGTGAGTATATCAGGCTGGCGATGATCGGAAGGCAGCTGGGCCACCAGCTGTATATCGTGATTGAGAAATTGTCCGAACTGGATCTGGTCCTGGATGAAGCCGCTTCATTCGGTGGTTTGCCCCTGCTGGGGGTTCGGGTAAGGCTTTCGTCCTCGGCAGCGGGAAACTGGCAGAATTCAGGAGGGCCGCGGGCTAAGTTCGGTTTGACGGCCAGGCAGCTGCTGGTATTGGTGGCGCGTCTACGTCAGGAGGGCTGCCTGGATCGACTGCGGTTACTGCACACCCATGTGGGATCACAGATTCCGAGTCTCCAGGATATCCGGCACTGTCTGAATGAGACCGCCCATTACTACGGGGAATTGAGACGGCTTGGCGTGGACATCCGGGTGGTGGATGTGGGTGGCGGGCTGGGTGTGGATTACGAAGGCACCGGTTCACAGCATTATTGCTCCATCGATTATTCGATCGAGGCGTATGCCCGGGAGATCGTGAAAGCAGTCAAACGTGTCTGCGATCAGAAAAACCTGCCCCATCCCGATCTTTTCACCGAATCGGGACGTGCCATGACGGCCCATCATGCCGTGCTGATTGTCAATGTCATCGATAGCGATCCGGTAGTCTATTCCGACGAGTGTTCGACGTTATCCAAGCCGACAGTAGAGGCAGTGCGAGCACTTGATGAATTGCTCGGGCAGGCCGGAACCGCATCACCTCAGGAGATTGATCGAAAAGCCCGCTACCATCTCAAGGAAGCTCAGGAGTTGTTTGAACAGGGGGAGTTGCACCTTGGGGAGCGGGCGATGGCGGAAACCTTATACGCCTCTATCTGCAGGTGTCTGCAGCCACGGCTGAGCACCGGGCAACGCCGCCACGATGAATTGCTCGATGATTTACAGGAGCAGCTTTCCAATCGGTTTTTTTGTAACTTCTCCTTGTTTCAGTCGATTCCGGATGTCTGGGCCATCGAACAGATATTCCCGGTCATGCCGCTGCATCGTCTGACAGAAGCCCCATCCGACAGTGCGGTGCTGCACGATCTGACTTGCGATTCCGATGGCCGTCTCGATCGCTATGTAGACCAGGACGGGATCAGAACCGTCCTGCCAGTCCATGAGACGAAACCGGGGGAGCCTTATCTGCTGGGCGTATTTCTGGTGGGTGCTTATCAGGAGATACTTGGGGACAGGCACAATCTTTTCGGGGATACCGATACCCTGAATCTGGTGCTGGATGATGAGGGGGGTTACAGGCTGACGGAGATGGCAAGGGGAGAGGCGGTGGAAGAGTTGCTTACCCATGTACACTTCAAGCCGGAAGCCATGCTGGAAGACTATCGCCGGAAACTCACCCTGACGGGTCTGGAGGGGGCTGCTTTCCAGGCAGTCTACAGCGAGCTCGAAGCGAGTCTGAGAGGATATACCTACTTTGAGGATTGACCGGCCGGGGCATGCTGTTACGACTGGGTGTGCCAGTAGCCCAGGCGGATCATTTCCGAAACCTCACCGGCCCCGACGGGCTTGCTCAGGATGTGGCCCTGGATTTCATCGCAACGTTTCTGGCGCAGAAAATCCATTTGTGATCGATTTTCAACCCCTTCCGCGATCACCCGAAGCTTGAGACTGTGCGCCATGGAGATGATCGCGCTGCAAATGGCGGAATTGTTGGCGTCATCCGGAATTTCTTTGACGAAGGAATGATCGATTTTGATGGAGTGGAGTGCGAGCCTTTTCAGATAGTTCAACGATGAATAGCCAGTACCGAAATCGTCAATTGCTATCCGAAAGCCCTGGACTGACAGCAGGTTGAGGAGGTTTTCCATGAAGCCGGCATTCTCCATCAGTGCCGTCTCGGTAATTTCGAGTTCGATGCGGCTGGGAGCGGCACCGGTCTGCTCTACGATGCGGTTCAGATGGTTTGGGAAATCGTTCTGCCGCAGCTGAACCGGTGAGATATTCACCGCGACTTTCAGCTCTGACATTCCCTCTTCACACCATTTCACGGACTGTTTGCACGCAGTCTCCAAAACCAGCTCGCCCAGTCTGTGGATCAGGCCGGTGTCTTCGGCCACCTTGATAAAGACATCCGGTGGTGTTTCCTGGGGTCCTTTGTGGTGCCATCGCGCCAAAGCCTCCAAACCGACGATACTGCCGGTATGGAGATCGAACTGGGGTTGATAAACCACCTGAATGGAGTTCATTTCAATGGAACGGCGCAGCGCATTCTCGATGGTCAAATTCCAGCGGATGGGGTCGCTCATGTCAGCAGAGAAAAACTGAAAGCCGTTTCCGCCCAGTTCCTTGGCCCGATACATGGCAGTATCAGCATGCTTGAGCAGTTCTTCTGAGGTTTTTCCGTCATCCGGGTAGAGGGCGATCCCGATGCTGGGGGTCAGGAACAGTTCGTTATCGTAAACTTTAAACGGTTTTTTGAACTGTTTGACGACTTTTTTTGCCACCAGGACCACATCGAACTCTTCGTTCAGATCCTGGATCACCAGGGTGAACTCGTCACCCCCGAGGCGTGCCAGGGTATCGGTTTGTCTGGCGCATTCGGAAAGGCGCTTCCCGATCATCTGCAGTACCCGGTCCCCCACCGAGTGGCCGAGGGTGTCATTGATGTTCTTGAATCGATCGAGATCCAGGAAGAATAACGCCAGCCTGCTGTTGTGCCGGTCTGCGTGCTTGAGTGACTGCTCGATGCGGTCGCTGAACAGCTGGCGATTCGGAAGTCCGGTCAAGGCGTCGTAATAAGCCAGTCTGCGGATACGCTCCTTGACCTGCTCCTGGCGGGACAGGTCCGAAAAGATACCCAGGTAGTGGGTGGTTCCCAGTTCGGCATCCCGGATCGGTGTCATGACCAGCCACTGGGGTATCAGCTCACCTGTTTTGTTGCGGTTCCAGATCTCCCCCTCCCAGTGTCCGCTGGTCTGGATTTTATGGAGAATACTCGTAAAGAAGTCTTCATTGTGGTGTACCGAAATGAGATGCCTGATGGAGTGGCCGATAGTCCTGGACTTCTGGAACCCTGTGGTGCGGTAGAAGGCGGGATTGGCAGACAATGCGATACCTTCGATATCGGTCACGATGATGCCATAAGGTGAGCTGGCAATGACTTTTCCTGCCAGGTTCAGTCGGCGGAACAGTTCGCCGTGTTCGCTGACCATGACGTTGATCATCAGGGCGGTGGCACCCAGGGTGAGGATGTAGATCTGCAGGGCCAGCATGGCTTCGGTGCCATCGTCTCTGACGATGGGTCCCAGATTTCCGGCGTAGCCCCATAACACCATAAGCGTGATCAGCAGCAACGTCAGGCAATTGATCCGAAGGTCGAAACGCAGTGCTGCCCAGACGATGAGAGGCAGCGGGACGAGATAAACGGGATAGTTGTTGTAGGCCTCGGGTAGCATACCGTTGTATATCAGCAGACAGGTCACCAGCAGCATGAGGTTGATGATGATGATCTCTTTTGCTCTGGGTACCGAGGCTGGTCGGGTGGATGACATTGCAATCAGCAATGGGGTGATCAGGATGACACCGGTGGCATCTCTCAGCCAGAAGACAATGGTTTGCTCCAACAGCATCTCGAGCGGCGGTGCTTCACTGACGATGAGAATGAGCAGATTCACCAGCGCACCGGCAAGTGTGGACAGTAGCACTCCCAGGAGGAGAAAGTACGCCAGGCTGTGCGCTTTGCTCAGGAGCAGTTTTTGGTGACTGGCAAAGGGTTTCAGCAGTAAATAGGCGAAAATGGCTCCTGCGGCACCGGGAATGGCCATCATCAGACTGGTCACAGGGGACACACCCGTCAGAAAGAGGGCGCAGGCACCGCCTGCCCAGATGCCCGGCAGCACCCTGAATCCGTATGCCAATGTACCTGACACGGCAAAGCCTGCCGCGAGCCCAATGGGTAAGAAACTATCCGGGGGCGGTACCAGCAGCAGCCCACCTAGGGTGGCGCTGAAGTAGAGTATTCCGTATGTCAGCCAACCTGGAATACCAGAAAAGCGGTTTGTATTTATCATTCTGAATTAAACTGGATTTCCAGGGTAATCCCGGAAATAAATGCGTGTACTCATCATACTATCTGACGGAAAATTGCCAGAATTCTTTAGTAATCAGGGAAGTTTTCTGTGACGGCCCTAAAGCTGGCAGGGAATTGTAACCCAGTCTCGGGGTTGGCGTGGGCAATTTTCGTATTTGGGGAAAGGGTTCCTGCAGGCAGCATGCTGTTGTCCATCATTTGGGTTATGCTGCACAGCAATATACCCAACCAGCGGATAAACCGATGAGCGAAACCCCTCCTTTCATCCTGGTGGACGGATCTTCTTATCTGTTTCGGGCTTTTCACGCATTACCCCGTCTGACCAATTCCCATGGAGAGGATACCGGTGCCATCGTCGGTGTGGTCAATATGCTCCGCAAGCTCATCGACGAGTATCGCCCGGCGCACATGGCGGTGGTTTTCGATGCACCCGGCAGCACCTTCCGCAACGAAATATACAGTGAGTACAAGGCAAACAGACCACCGATGCCCGAGGAGCTTCGTGGGCAGATCGAACCATTACATAACATCGTGCGGGCACTGGGGTTGCCTTTGCTGATGGTCCCTGATGTAGAGGCGGACGATGTTATTGGTACTTTGGCGATTGCGGGGGCGAAGCAGGGGATGCAGGTCCTGATTTCAACCAGTGACAAAGATCTTGCCCAGTTGGTGGGAGAGCAGGTCAGGCTTATCGATACCATGAAAAACGCCCTCATGAACAGGGACGCGGTCATGGAGAAGTTTGGGGTTACCCCGGCTCAGATTATCGACTACCTGGCTTTGGTAGGGGATGTGTCGGACAATATTCCCGGCGTGCCCAAGTGTGGACCCAAGACCGCGTCGAAATGGCTGGGCCAGTATGGCTCTCTGGATCAAATCATCGAGCATGCCGGCGATATCGGGGGTAAGGTGGGGGAGAACCTCAGGCAGTCGCTGGATCAGCTCCCGCTCTCCCGGCAGTTGGCTACCATCCGGCTCGATGTGGAACTGGAGCAGGCGCCTTCGGAACTCAGTCCCGCGGCCCCGGATCTGAAAGCACTTCGAGTACTGTTCGGCCGTCTGGAGTCCCGACGTCTGCTGGCCATGCTGGATAAGCCGGAGAGCGAGGCGGATCCTCAGCCACCGGAAATCGAAAGGGGCGATTACGATATTCTGCTGGATCAGGCTGGGTTCGAACGGTGGCTGGCCAGGCTCGAGGCTGCGCCCCTGTTCGCTTTCGATACTGAGACCACCAGTCTGAATTATATGCAGGCGAGGATCGTTGGTGTTTCTTTTGCAGTAGAGTCGGGGAAGGCAGCTTATGTGCCCCTGGCCCATGACTATCCGGGCGCTCCCGAACAGTTGAGCCGGGAATCAGTACTCGCTGCATTGAAACCCCTGCTGGAAGACCCCGACAGGCAGAAACTGGGGCAGAATCTGAAATACGACATGAGCGTATTGATGAATCATGGTATCCGTATGACAGGTATCGCCTACGACACCATGCTCGAGTCCTATGTGCTCGATTCCACGGCGACTCGCCATGACATGGATTCCCTGTCCCGGAAGTATCTCGGCCACCAGACCATAAAGTACGAGGAAGTGGCGGGTAAAGGGGCGAAACAGCTCGGTTTTTCCCAGGTTCCTCTGGAACAGGCCGGTCCCTACGCGGCCGAGGATGCGGATGTCACGCTGCGATTGCATGGGGATCTGTGGCCGAAGCTGCAGGCGGAATCCACACTCCAGCAGCTGTTTCAGGAGGTGGAAATGCCACTGGTGCCGGTACTCTCCCGCATGGAGCGCGCCGGTGTGCGTATCGACTGCAGTATGCTGGAGCAGCAGAGTGTGGAGCTGGGGGCTCGTCTCCATACCCTGGAACAGCAAGCCCACGGGCTGGCGGGGCAGCCCTTCAATCTGGGGTCGCCTAAGCAGATCGGGGCAATCTTCTTCGAAAAACTGGAGCTGCCGGTCATTTCCAAGACCCCCAAAGGTGCACCTTCGACATCGGAGTCAGTCCTCCAGGAACTTGCCGACCAGGGATATGAGCTACCCGCCCTGATTCTGCAGCATCGGGGCCTGGCTAAACTACGGTCCACCTATACAGAAAAACTGCCCAGGATGGTCGACCCTGAATCGGGACGGGTCCACACCTCCTACCACCAGGCGGTGGCAGCCACCGGGCGTTTGAGTTCCACAGATCCGAACCTTCAGAATATTCCCGTGCGCAGCGAAGAGGGCAGGCGGATTCGCCAGGCCTTCATCCCGGAGCCCGGGTATCGCATGATGGCTGCGGACTATTCCCAGATCGAATTGAGAATCATGGCGCATCTGTCTGAAGACCCGGGGTTGCTGAAAGCATTTGCAGAAGATGCCGATATTCATCGTGCTACTGCTGCGGAGGTCTTTGAAGTCGAGTTCGCCGCTGTAACCTCGGAGCAGCGCCGTTCCGCGAAGGCGATCAATTTTGGGCTGATCTACGGGATGTCGGCCTTCGGGTTAGCCAATCAGCTGGGTATCGAGCGTCACGCCGCTCAAGCTTATATGGATCTTTACTTCGAGCGTTACCCCGGAGTGCTGGAATTCATGGACAGTGTGCGGGAGCAGGCCCGTCGCCTGGGCTACGTGGAGACGGTATTCGGTCGTCGTCTATATCTGTCAGAAATAAATTCCCGTAACGGCCAGCGGCGGGCTGCTGCTGAGAGGGCTGCCATTAACGCCCCGATGCAGGGAACAGCCTCGGACATTATCAAGAAGGCGATGCTGTCGGTCGATCGATGGATACTGGAGCAGGCCCCACCGGTGAGTATGATCATGCAGGTGCATGACGAGCTGGTGTTTGAGATCAGGGAGGATTGTCTGGAATCAGCCTGTCAGCAAATCAGCATTTTCATGGAGTCGGCAGCCAGCCTTCGGGTACCCCTGCGAGTCGATCTGGGGGTTGGGGATAACTGGGATCAGGCCCATTGATTCAGCCCGGCCAGCCAGTGGTGAGGCGGTCAGCTCCCGTGTCTCATACTGTCTGACAGGAGAAGGAAGGGAATTCCGGAGCTGAGTTTTCCAGAACGGGGTAAATTTTTCCTTGAATTGACCTGCAGGCTGGACCTGAATACTGATATCAGTGGGTGGTCTGCAGGTTCTTCCACAATTCCTGCTCGACCTTTATCCAGGGATGAAATGCATCCTCGACGGAATTGCAGTAGAGGTAGGTGGAATAAATGGCGATAAACTGTCCTACCGCCACGGAGTCGGAGCGTACGCGGACAGTTTTCTGCTTGGGATCGCAATCCACAATGGACCCTCTCCACAGTTCGGTCAGATCATCCACCATTTCAGGATTGGAGACCCGAAAAGAGAAAATCTGTTCATTCTCCGTGATCATCGCCGTTTGCTCTCAAGATAAGATTGTAAATTGTAATATACGGGGGTTTTACGCTATATAACAAAGTGTAACGTTAGAATCCTAACATGGGTATTAAGTGTCTTAATACTCTGTTGAGAGAAAAAAGATTTGATATCCTTGCGGAACTCTCAGGTATAACAGGGGTCCTATCTTGCAGGTGTCTCTTGACGCCAGGTCGTTTTTCCCCAAATGGCCAACAAGCCGGCTTCCCCTGCCGGTGACTGGGATCCTGAGTACCCTCCTCCCCTTGGGTGCCAGGATCTTTTTTTTAGGGCCGTGGCCCTTATCTCTCCTGAGAGAATTCGAACCAGCGGTTCATCGTATCGTGGGCCAGATCGATTCCGTCTCGATTCAAAGCGGAAAAGCATTGAATGGAAAGACCATGAGCAGTGTCGGCGAGTTCCCGCCTGACCCGTAACAGGGTATTGGCCGCGGCCCCTCGTTTCAGTTTATCGGACTTGGTGAGCAGGATGTGAACGGGAAGTTCCATTCCCTTGCTCCATTCGAGCATCTGGCGATCGAATGACTTAAGGGGATGACGGAT
Source organism: Gammaproteobacteria bacterium (assembly GCA_024227135.1). Lineage (GTDB taxonomy): Bacteria > Pseudomonadota > Gammaproteobacteria > Chromatiales > Chromatiaceae > JAHEHQ01. Next base: position 1,203 of record JAAELC010000025.1, on the reverse strand, counting down.
ATCCATGACCAGCATTATTCCCCGGAGGCACAGGCGTTGCTCCAGGTAAGCAGCAAGGTTCTGCTGCCATTGGGTTTTTATGGATTCAGCAACCTTGGCATACCCATAGCCGGGAAGATCGACGATTCGGTGTTGCTCATCGATTGAAAAGAAATTGATCAACTGGGTGCGCCCAGGGGTTCTGCTGGTACGAGCGAGATTTTTTTTCTGGCACAACAAATTGATGGCACTGGATTTTCCGGCATTCGAGCGGCCGGCAAAGGCTACTTCGATTCCCTCATCCGGTGGCGTCTGGTGAAAGCTGGCGGCACTGGTGAGGAACCGGGTCTGGTGATATACAGGGTTCATGTGAGTGGTTCTTCACCACCCCTTACCCAGTGACCTGATCGGCCGCCGGCCTTTTCCAGCAGCATTACCCCATCGATCACCATTCCCCGGTCGACCGCTTTGCACATGTCATAAATGGTGAGCAGCGCGGTCTGGGTGGCACAGAGTGCCTCCATCTCCACACCCGTCTGCCCTCGGGTTTCCACCCGGGTACGGCATTGAATACTGGAGGTTTCGGGCTCCGGAGTGAGATCGATACTGACATGGGTCAGGGCCAGAGGATGACACAGTGGAACCAGGTCGGCGGTTTTCTTCGCTGCCATGATGCCGGCTATTCTTGCGATTCCCAGTACGTCGCCTTTCTTATGCCCTCCCTCCCGAATCATCTCCAGGGTCTCAGGCCGCATCCGGATCAGTCCCTGGGTAACCGCAGTTCGGTGAGTACTGTCCTTTGCACCTACATCCACCATGTGCGCTTCCCCGGATGGGGTGAAATGAGTCAGTTCAGTCATGTGTTGCGAGCCTTGGCCTGGTTATTGTCAGAAATGGTTTGCAAGGGTACTCAAGGTCCACACCTGTTGAGGCTGAGGTGCGCCCTCGCTGTACACCAGTGATGTGATCGAAGCGTATGATCCAGGAAACAGGAAACAGCCATGGAATGCTATGAGTCAGGCTCAAATGGGGCACCCGGATCAGGGGGGCAGGATGCGACGGGGTGAGTGACTTCCGGCGCCTGAGTTGTCTGCTCCCCGGGAGAGGCCCGGCGGGGTGTCGGGATCAACCCGAAAGCCGGCTGTCCGGCACCGGGCCACCTGCCCATGGAGTAGGTGGCTAGGAGCCTGTCCGAGAATAGGGGCCGTAGCGAGGGAAAGCTGG
>JAAELC010000024.1 GCA_024227135.1 Gammaproteobacteria bacterium | reverse complement strand
AGCAGCGGCGGTGGATCCAGGTTTGGATCGGTATCGGTGTCTGCCAGCATCGAGGTCTGCAGGCCGATTTCACCGGTGGCGGGATCGCCACCTGAGGCGGTCAGTTCCAGGCGCGTCACGCCACCCTGACCCAACAGCTCGATACGGCCATTGGCAGCCTGGGCCTGAACCTGGGCGGCCAGACCCGCTGCCACCAGCGCGTGATTGATATCGACGGCCAGATCGTCCACCGTCCAGTTGGTCTGGGTACCGGCACTGGGAACGATGACGGTAACCGGGGCGGCACCATTCACGGCCAGATCGAAACTGGCATCATCACTCAACCGCCCGAGAATCCCCCGGCTCATCACCGATGGGGCGCTCTTTATCTCGACGCCATCCCCATTATTGAGTTCATCCAGTGCCGTTGAGCCATCGATGGCTTCACTGGGATCGGCCGGTCCAAGGTAAACACCGATGGTGGTGGTGAAGCCGGCATCGGAACTGATCCGCATCAGGCCATCGGTCTCGATATCCAGCAGCGGCCCGAGATCGAGATCGAAGTCCAGGGGCAGATCCTGATCCAGAAAGGCATGACCGAGCACGATGTCGTAGGTCAACACCTGGGTCGACGCGTCGTAGGTGGAATTGACCAGGGACGGATCCAGGCCCAGCACCTCGGGCAGCAGCAGGGCCAGCTCATCGGTGGTAGAAAAATTGGGAGCATTGTCCACCGTCAGCAGCTTGGGCAGATCGTTACCCACGGCGACGTTGTCATCAGTGTCGGTTTTAGCCAGCACCACATCGGTGTTGGTGGTCTGTCCATCGCGGGTGATGGCGATACGAAATCCCAGGTCACCGGTCGTCATGATACCGTCGGTCGGAGCATCACCACCCGACTCCAGGGCCAGACGAAAGCCTGTGGTCACCGCACTGGCACCGCTGACGAATCCAAGCTCCGCCAGCCCGCCCGCGTCAGCACCGATAACGGTGATATCGAATGCGGAAATACCGGTATCCCTGGCGACCAGGCTGATACGACCGCCCGCGGCCTGGGCCCGGATCATCTCCCCGAGACCCGCATCGGCCAGCGCCTTATTGAGGTCGGTCACCAGCCGGTTGGCACCGTCCTTGTCATCATCGCCATCGTCGAACAGCAAACTGTCCGAGACCATGTCACCAAATTCGAGGATGCTGTCCAGGGCGCCGCTGACGAACGGGATATCGAAATTTTTAATGAAATCGCTGTCCCGGATTTCGTCCAGGGACGTAGCCAGTTGTCCCAGCAGTGCAACGAAGCTGGCGGCATCCATGTTATTGAAGTTCAGAAAATCGTCGAATACCCCCCCTAAATCCGGCAACGTCACATCGATCTGATCGGGAAGGGCAAAGTCCGAAATGACGATGTCGACTTGTGTATCGGTGGATGCCTCAATCTGCAAACCGGCAAAATCAGCGGCAAGCTGTACGGTCGCGCTCCCGGCCCCGCCCACTGTCGTCGACAGGATATCGCCGATATCACCAGGGAAAGCATCGACAAATTCGTTGATGGTGGTGCGACCATCGGCATTGGGATCACCGAGCGACACCTCAAAGCTGGGGGCGGCGGACAACTCCCCGTTTTCGGCGGTGACCTGGAGAAATCCAAAACGGGCATCCGCGGTAAAGTCACTGATCGAAAGATTGAGTGCGGCACTGAAAAAGGGATCGGTCTCCGCCGGGTTACTCTCACTCACCCGCTCACGGACGAATATGTTGTCACCCACTTCACCACCGGCAGCCAGGCCGCTCAGGTCCGCACCCAGGGTAAAAGCAAAGGCAATGTCGGCACCGATATCGCCCTGGGCGTTGACATTGAGATCTGCCAGCCCTTCATCCAGATCGAAAGCCATACCCAGGTCTTTGCTGGCATTGATCAGCGACCGGTAAAAAGCGATGTCGTAGGTGAGTTCGCCATCGGCAAACCCCAGATTGAGATCTTCCAGGTCGACACCCAGTGTATCGGTCAGATTTCTCGCCAGTTCCTGTACGGAACGAAAAATCGGTGCGCCGCCCTGGGCGTCATTGGTGAGAGGCTGCAACAGTTTATCGTCAAAGGTATCGACGATATCGATCAGGTCACCGAGACGCTCCTCGGCAAAGGGAACATTGAGCCCGAAGGGTGAATCATCATCGAGCAGGGTTCTGATCTGCTCGAGCTGGTCACGCAGGGAAGAGAGCTGGCTGATGAAATCCTGGGGCTGGAGATTCAGAAATTTAAGCAGTTCCTGTCCACCCGCAAAACCCGGGGTCGCCTCAACCTGAACCGCTGTCAGGTCATTGAGGTGGGGCCAGGCCATGTCCACCTTGAGCTCACCAATCTCCAGTGCATCGTCAGCACCAAAGGGCAGCAGCGCGGAAACACCGAAGGTCCCCGTCAACTCGAGATCCGAAGTGGCGGCATCGCCATCGAATGCCAGATCCACATCGAACAGATCGAAACCGTTGCTGAAAAGATGGGTGACACGAAGCTTCTCGAGAGACCCGCCGGAAGTGACGTCCACTTCGACACCCGCCTCGGCGTGTACATCGAGATCCACGTCTTTGAGATAGACATCCAGGAACCCAAGGCGACCCGAGGCCCGCACGTCATCACTGGGATTCACCTGGAAATTATCAACCAGGAACTCCACCGGTGCCGCCCCGTCGGCATCCCGGGTTTTTATATAGAAACCCTCCTCGTCGACACCGAAAACGATATCGAGGGCGACATCGGCGCTGACATCGATACTGCCATCGATATCGATGGAACCACCCAGCGCCTCGAAATCCATGTCCAGACTGGATCGACCGCTGAGGGTACGATCGATGTTCAGCGCCCATTCCAGATAATTGGCTGCATCCAGCGGATCACCGGTGTACTCGTTGGTATAGACCACCGAGGTGCCGTCGAGGGCATTCAGGGCGTCGGCCAGTTCCTGTCCCGCCAGACCGAAATCCGCATTGTTCCCTATGGACTTGCCGATCTCCCCGATGTTGAATCCATTGTTTCCTGTCTGCAGCAGACGATCCAGGATGCTGTCGGTCTGGGTCTCTTCCAGGACCCGTTCGGTCATGGGCACACTGGGGGCCCGTGCCGGGTCGCCCTTGGGAGGCCGCTCTTCGGCCTGGGTGCCCTTCAAAGCTTCCTGCAGTGTCGAGCCAAACACGGGTAAGGGTTCGTCTTTCAGACCCAGCAGTTCAGCGAGCCAGTAGAGCCCCATCCGGATCGAATTGATGGGATTGCCCCAGCCGAGGAACTGATCGTCGTCCACCTCTTCGACGCCGGTATAGAGAATCAACTGCCGCTTACCCTCGGTATCGTAAAGGTCGTAGTACTCTTTGCCGTCGATCGTCCCTTCGAATTTATCGTCGAGATCATCACCGAGCAATTCGATGACATCGTCCCCGCCCACGTCTGAGCCACCGTCAAAATAGAGCCCTTCCGCCAGACCGACCGCACCGTTTTCGTGACTGACCGTCAGCTTGTCATTACCCGCCCTGCCCAGAAAAACCAGACTGTCGATGCTGTCCACGGAGGCCGAGAAAATCGGGTTTTCGGAATCCAGCACCATATCGAAAACATCGACGATGGATGCGTTGGCTTCGTTGAGGATAACCTTGAAGTGGTCATCGCCGTCGCTGCCCACAAACTGGGGAATGAACTCCTCGATGGCCTGGGCATCGAGATTGTCGATACTCCAGACTCCGCGCCCTTTGGTGGAGACGATTATCTTGTCAGGATCGGATACGTTACCGTTTCCGTCCGGGTCGCCATCCGCATCCGTGTCATCCAGATCGTGGTAGTAGAGTTCGGTTACCGGAGCATTGGGTAGCCCGAGGCCAAAACCCTGCCACCGGACACTGGCTGCGGTCGCCGAAGTCAGTGTGTCGGGATCTGGCATGCGCAAAACCCCGTCGTTCCCACCCACCAGAAGGATATCGGTGTCGGTGTCTGGAACGTATTCCAAAGCCGCAGCACCGCCCACGGCATTCCCGATACGAAACCAGTTCGGGCTGGCAGCGGTGATATCGCTGGATTTGAACACGCCGCTGCCGTCGGCCACATAGACGGTTTTCCAGTTTTCAGGATCCACCGTGATGTCCTGAATGAGCTGCCCTGTCGGGCCCTTTACAGTGGTAAACGGATTCCCGGCCGCCTGACGAAGAACCAGGTTCCCCCCCCGGTTGGCAATGATCAAATCGTTGTTTTCGGTTCCACCGGTCTTGCCACCGTATACGACGGAAGTGATGCGCTGATTCCAGGCGAAGCTGCGGGTCCCGTCACCGTTGTTTACCCGGGCCTGGGTCATGCCCAGGTCCACGTTGTTGATGGTTTGCAGCCGATCGCTGCTTTCGTACAGACCGTACAGACCCGTTACCATCCGCGTGTCGTCGAAGCGATTCACCACCAGGGGAATTTCGGTGAACCCGGAGAACGAGGCATCCAGGGGATTACCACCGTTGGCCTGGGCCAGCCCGGACAGCCTGGTGCCACCGGGGGTGTTCGCCAGGGGCACCCTGGCCTGAGCCACCACCGAATTACCGGATGCGTCGAATGTTTCCTGATAAAGAAAGTTAAAATTATTGGAATAAGAGAAACGGAGGGTCTGATCATCCACTCCATCGGTGTTGGAATCGATGGTGATAACGGCCTGGTTGGCGCCGTCGCCCCCATGGATGGCGGTCCATCCGGACAACCGCTCTCCCAGTTCATCGATCACCAGATTAATATCGTTGTCCACCCCGTCGTGGGCCTGGGGGCTTTGCTGGGCCGACCCGTTATCCTGGGTTCCGACGATCACCTGACCGCTCAAGGGATCATAGGCCACTGAATTGGACTCGGATATGCGCAAATCACCGGCCAGGGAGGTCCACTGGGTGACCACACTCCCATCGGTATCGCTGGGATCGGTCAGCTGATAGATACCACCATCGTCCGCTTCCAGCATGACGTTGCCGGAGGCATCGAAAACGATGGCCCGGGAGTCGGCGTGGGGTGCGGTTCCATTGGCGTTGCTACCGACAATCTGGGTCCAGCTGCCGGCACCGGGGTCGAAACGAAACAACCGCCCCGCGATCCAGGAGGTGATCCCCACCGCATTGTTACCGAACTCGAAGACATCGTTGGTTCCATCACCATTCAGGTCAAAAACGTCGCTGGTATTGCCGTTGCTGTTGAAATCGCTTGCATCCAATACCGTGGTGCGATCCCCCCCCACATAGATCATGTCGGGGTTGTTCGGATCCACGCCTATGGAAAAGTGCAGGTCACCCTGACCTCCGGGGTGCAGTCCGGTGGAAAACTGAACGCTCTCCGCCAGATCGATCTGGCCGTTATTGTTGGTGTCTGTATAAGCCCGGTCGAGAGAGAACGGCAACGCAACGGAACTCCACGCCGTACTGTCGTTGCTGATCTTGAAAATGTTGGTCAGTCCGGTCCCGGATACCGTTGCGGGGTTGGGACCCACGCCGATATTGCCCCCCAGGAACGCCACATAAACGGTCTCGTGCACCGCGCCCGACGAAGGGGACAAAGCCAGTTTGCCATTGGTGATCGGATCGAAAAAATCGTCGTATCCACTGGCATCTGCATCGGCACCCACCGCAATATTGGTGTTGATGGTGGTCCAGTTGGCATCACCGACTTCCCATTTGTACACGCCCTCCCAGGGATTGACGGCGTAAACCGTTGCCGGTTTGGCAGCTGTCCCCAACCCTGGATCGAAAGCGATGTCGGTGAAGTGGCCCACGGAAAGCCCCAGTCCCGCAGCACCGGACTGCTTGATCAGGTTGTAGGAGCCATCCATGTTGACTTCCAGGCGGAACAGGCCACCCCGGTCATCCAGCCCTGAAGTCCCATCGACATTGACATCCAGCGTGGAGACATAGACCACATGAGCACCACCCCCTGTGGTCAGGGTCGTCGGCTGTACCTTAGTGATTCTCAATCCGCTGAGTTCGGTTTCACCCAGGGTTGTCCAGGAACTGCCACCATCGCTGGAGAAGAGCACACCGATGGGCTCACCACCCGAATTTGAACTGCTGAACTGGCCGGTGCCTGCATACAACACCAGATTGTCGTCAGCAGTCGCCGATGTCAGCGCAGCACCTGTATTATCCAGAGGGCTGAGCGCCAGTGATCCGATAGCCAGGGATTCGTAATCATCGGTGAGAGGTTGCCAGTTACCCCCCCCATTGGTGGTTCGCCAGACACCGCCGTTAACACTGCCAATAAACAGCACCGCCGCCTTTTCAGGGTGGGCTGCAATGGCGTTGATGGCACCGGTCACCGGTTTGGCCAGGGTTCCGTCACCCGAGATCCCGCCAGGCCCCTCTTCCTGCCATGTGGGAAACCCGCTCTTGACGTAAAAAACCGAACCGTCGAAGTTGCTGGTATCGACGGTGTCCGTATCAGGCCCACCGGTGAATTCCAGCCGGTCTACATCGGCCAGCACGAAGGATTCGTCGGGACCCAGATCGATCTGGGTATTGCTGATCTGCAGGTCCGAGTTCCGGGAGACGATCAGCGTGTCGGTCCCCGTACCGCCGTCGATGGTCAGTTCCCAACCCGCCCCCGGGTCAAGAGGATCGATTCGGAAACTGTCGTCACCCTGGCCCGCCTCGATCGTCAGGGAGGCCGTCGGCACGGTAACATTCAGTAATTCGAAGGTACCGTTTTCACTCAGGATGACCATCTGACCCGGATTGCTCAGGGATTTCATCAGCCTGATCTGGTCATCTACCGGCTGGGACCCGGTGTTTTGCGTTTCAATATCGACCGTGAGATTGGCCAGTCCGGAAGAGCCCACGGAGGTAGGTTCCAACCCGGCAAAATCAATCAGATTACCATCGAGATCGAAGCGGCCGGAATCCGGCCCGGTGGCGGTGTAAACCACATCGGTGAAATCACCGTTCATCTCCAGGGTATCGAACCCGGCGTCACCGCCGTGGATCAAACCGGCGAGGCTGCCCTCGCCCTCAAGCACGAAAACATCTTCGTTGCCTGCCGACCCGGTCAAGTTCTCCAACGCGCTGAAGGTAGTACCGGCCAGGCTCCCGCTGCCAGCGCCATCGATGGTCCAGATGCTGTCCGAAGAGGGGCCGCTCAGGGTGTCTTCCCCGGCACCGCCGTCGAGACCACCGCTGAGAAAACCTTCGTCCTGGAGGAAAAACTCGTCCGCCAGGTCACCGCCTTCCAGCCTTTCTGTACCGCTGAAATTCAGGCTGTTGAGGGAACCTGTACCGGCCCCGGTGATTTCCCAGGTATTGGTCCTGTCAGAACCCACCAGCGTATCCTCACCCAGACCCCCATCAAAAGTGATGTCCAGAGAAAAGGGTACCGGCTGATCCACCGTCAACCGATCGTCGCCATCCGAGCCCCGCACCATGAGCGATTCGACCCGGCTGAGTTCCTGCTCGAGCAGCACTTCCGGCTCTCCAGGATCTTCCCCCGCACGGCTCACGATCAACCGTTCCGCACCCGCAGGCCCGTCGAACAGGATCTGCAGGTCGTCCCCATCCTGGTTCATGTCCACCGTAACCGGTATCAGATCTGCTGACAAAAGCAGCCGCGGCTCCATGGTTTCGAAGAGAACCCTTGGCCCGGCCTGCCCGGTGGCAGACGGTTCCGGGGAGGCGGGACCGAAAAGCTGGCCGAGTCGCCTGCGAAACCGTTTGATGGTGTGACCGGCAGATAGGGGCGAACGAGTGATATTCGCACGGCGGGAAGCGAACGGATGAGCCATTAGGTCCTCCAGAATCCGGATTCATTTATGATGCTCCGAATTTTCTAATTCTAAGACACAATACCCAGCAGTATAGTGGTTAAATTACCTGCCCACCAACACCATTTTGATCAGTTAATTACTTCCTAAAACTCTATTTCTCCTGGCAAATCCATGACTAAATTATGGACATCTGCCTCCAGGCTGTGAGGCAGGCAAGATCGGGGGCCATGAAATTGGGTCGGGGTATCCTGGAAATGTCATCCCAATTAGAGGTATGAGCCCCCCTGACATACCGCAGGTGCGGGGGAATACACCGACTCCTGGAGGGTTTCTGAACAAATCCATCCTGGACCTTTCGGAGTACAGCAGTAGAAAACTGTGATTCTAAATCCCTTTCATCTCAACGACTGGCAGTCATCAACAGGGTGGCTTGCACGAGTGGCGTCAAGCCTCTGAACCTGTTCAGAGGCTGCCCGGGATGGTCGCTGATCGACCCGGCTTCCGTCGGGATCTGCGGGACAGGATTCAGCGAGAGTATCGATGGGGAAGTGTAACCGGTTTAACCGGGTACCCTGGAACTCGTCCGGCGGGATTGAGTCGTACCGATCCCAGCAGACGAAAACCCGTCACCACGGGTATCGATCGGGATAGATCAAGCCGGGTTAAACCCGGAAATACTCTCCCGTATATCTTTCAGGCTGGCCAGGGGATCGGCCGCCGCGGTGATCGGGCGACCTATGACCAGCATATCGGCGCCGTTATTCAAGGCATCCAGTGGGGTCATTACCCGCTTCTGATCATCCAGAGCGGCGCTCCGGGGTCTGACACCGGGGGTCACCAGAAGAAAATCCTGGCCGATCCCACGGCGAACTTCTGTCACCTCCCTGGGACTGCAAACGATACCATCGAGCCCGGAATCTGCGGTAAGGGCAGCCAGACGCAACACGGTTTCCGCCGTAGTCCCCCTGTACCCCACCTTAGCGATGTCCTGATCGCTGAGACTCGTCAGAACGGTGACCGCAACGAGCAGTGGCCGGTTGGGATGACGATTCAGACGTTCCATTGCTGCCTCCATCATGGGCGCTCCACCCGATGCATGCAGATTGATCATCCAGACACCCAAGTCGGCTGCCGCGTCGCAGGCAGCAGCCACTGTGTTGGGGATGTCATGAAATTTCAAGTCAAGAAACACATCAAATCCCCGGGATACCAGACGCTCCACAAAACCGGGGCCAAGTCGTGTAAACATCTCCTTACCGACTTTCAGGCGACACAAAGCGGGATCCAGGCCGGAAACCAGCTCCAGTGCGGGCTCCGCTGCCGGATAATCCAGAGCTACGATGATACGTGGGTTCTTTTCAATTGATTTCATTATTTCTCATTCGGTCAATT
>JAAELC010000023.1 GCA_024227135.1 Gammaproteobacteria bacterium | reverse complement strand
TCCTTGCTTGCATAATTAAATGCATCAAGGTCCGCTGATTGGAAAATCAAGAGATTCTCTATCAGACTGCGAGACAAATGGATGTCTCGGGTGGTTCCCATGGGCTCCTTGAGGGTCACTGTAACTAGGTTCGGTCCTGTAGGCACCTCAAGTCTCGTGACTCTGACTAGGGTAACCCAAAGGGGTTTCCCAGCAGATAATGATGACTCGGGTTGCCAGAAGAACGTGTCCCTGGTCACGGTGAGTTGGTTTCGGGTCACACCGAGGTGCCTTCCTAATCTTCATGATACCCTTGTTGGCCTGAGTGGCCTACCCAAGTATCTAGAAAAAAAGGATGGCCCAGGGGGTAGCCCTGAGCTCCATGTCCACCGCTTGCCTGAAATCTTTAGATCTCTGGCCCCGGAATGTCGGGTCGTAAGGGTGTGCATAGGCTGCACCTGTTCCGCACTGTACTGTCAGGTACGTGGGTTGGGTGGCTAACAACAGACTTGGGTTCCTACCCAGAATGCTGGTCGGTACCCTGGGCAGGGTTCACAACTGGTGGGTCCTTTTTTCACCTAATTAGATGAATCAAGGTCCGCCCACTGGAAAATCAGAATGTTTTCCGTCAGGCTGCGAGACAATAGCTGTCTCAGGTTCGTAAAGCTTCAATGATTGCCGCTTTCTGAACCCCTATGCCCTTAACAGACTAGACGTCCGTTGTAGAGCAGAGTTTAAATCTACAAGCTGTGTGCCTGGATCCTGAAAAGGTTCCTGGCTCACTACCCGTGGATGCCGTGATAGGGTGGCAAAATCCCCAAGATTGGCGCTTAAATCTCTGTGTCTCGAAGAT
>JAAELC010000022.1 GCA_024227135.1 Gammaproteobacteria bacterium | reverse complement strand
GACAACACCCCTGCCGACCAGGTATAACTCCTTCCAGGTTCGTTTCGGCGGGAATGGTAGTAGGTGTCTTTGGCCCAGCGATCTTTCGGTACCGTCGAAATCAGGTCCTCTCCACTTTTGAGAGCTTCCCAGAAATGCTCGGAATCCGACAAATCTCCCGGAAAACGGAACGCCATGCCGACAATCGCAATACTCTTTCTATCGTCAGACAAATTACTGTACCTGGAGATTTCCTGTTAACATTACACTGACTAAAGTGTGGGCAATGCGCGCAATTATAGCAGAAACCCCCTCTCTCCTTCACGATAACTCAGGGTTTTCCCTAGCGAACCCGGACAGATACGGCATCTCTGCTTATTCCAGCCGTATTTCCGACTTACTCCCTGCCCCTGTCTGCACTTTTCTGGAACCTGTTTTCTCGACTGAAGCTGGTTTGGTGAAGCCACGGCGACAACGACCTCTGGAGAAAAACCACCCCATGACAGGGGCTGCCCCTAGCGTGATCGCCGCCTCTCATAAGTTAATTATAAGGTAGATTCCTTCCACCCGCTGCGACCGACACCCCCATATCGATGCTGCGCAGCATAGCAATCTCAGAGTACCGCTGACTGTAGGGGGGTACCACCGCCGCTTCGACAATTGCAAGTCGTTGACATATATACCTCCGTTGATGAGGGGGTACCGCCACTTCGATAATTGCAAGCCATTGAAACGAAAGTTTCCTCGGCGGCCGATCCAACCCGGAAGACTCGGGAATCCGGGTAATCCATCACGCTGACAATCCAGCCCCCCGGTTGCTGAAATCATCCGTGATACCAACTCCTCCCGGGTGACGACTTGTTTCAGAAAAGCTTTGTCTCAGGCATAGGAAGCCGATTTCATCCCGGTTAGAATGATCACTGTCAGAAACGGGCCATACCTGACGGAGGGAGCCCGGAGAACCGGTTCAGACCCTTGCTCCCGGCATTTGCGGACAGGGCGCTGACCCGGAGAGCACGCTGTTCCACCGCCGAACATCAGATTTTTTTAGACAGGACGACCCCATTGAAACTGAGTGTTGAAGAGTTCAGAGCCTGGAAGAACAAGAACATCACGCTGATAGGCATGTCAGGCGTTGGCAAGACCCATCTGGCCACTCAGCTTCGGCGCCACAACTGGTTCCACTATTCTGTTGACTACCGGATAGGCACCCGTTACCTGGATGAACCCATCATGGATCTGATCAAGCAGCAAGCCATGAAAACCCCCTTCCTCAGGGAACTGCTGCGTAAGGATGCCATTTACATACGCAACAACATCACCGTCGATGACCTTGGGCCCGTACTCAAGCTTTGTCGGCAAACTGGGTAATCCTGAACTTGGGGGTGTACCACTGCCGGAATTCACGCGCCGCCAGGAACTCTACCGGCAAGCGGAGATCAGTGCAGTCACCGAGGTTCCAGTGTTCGTACGCAAGGCCCATGAAATCTACGAACAACTGTCAATATCGCGAAACGAGCAAGTGCAATTGGTGGAGAATTACCAGAATAAGCTCGCCCAGGCCGGAGAGACACAGGAAAAACTAGCAAAAGATCACGAGAATCAACTCGCCCAGGCCAACTACGGCCTGGTATGACCGCTCACACCTTAGCTTTTATCAACGCAGCCAAGTGGCCATGCAACGGGCCGAACGCTGGCTGCCATTACCCCGATCGCATGTAGAGCGACGCGTCCTCAAGCAGCTATCCCATGTCATTGCACGCCTGGATGAGGCGCAACGCCTTTCCTGGGTGGCGCCCAAGCTGGAGAGAGGCTGGCAGGCCTTTTGCGAACTTCGCGACATTCTGCGTCTCAGCGATGCAGAACTCCCTCGCGGGGACAGGCGCTATCTCTCTACCCGGGATTTCCCGGAAATGAAGATGGTGCGACTGGCCGATGTCGAAAGGACAACGATCGACTACCGCGAACAGATCCGCAAACAGGTGGCAGACACGGCGTCCATCTGCTCTTCTCCAGAAACGATCATACTCAACTACCTCGACCGCTATGCTAACCACCTGTTTGGTCACCCGGCGCGGCGCAATGAGAACGGCAGGATCATCGCCGTAGTCGAGCGTACCAACAATGTGGCAGAGCATTTCTTCGGCACCGACAAGCAGAGGCTGCGGCACAGACTGGGTCAGGCGAATCTCGGTCGTGACCTTGAGGATCAGCCTGCGCAAGCAGCACTGGTATCCAATCTTCGTCATCCCGATTATGTAGGATTGCTATCGGGTTCCCTGGAAAATCTGCCAACCGCCTTCGCCAAACTGGACCAGGAACAATATCCGGAAGTGAGTCCATTGCTACGGCTGCTATCCTGACATTTAGGACGATCTTGCAAGGATGCGATCATGTTACCGTTGCCGGCTGGCAGGGAAGCCAGTTTGGATGTGGGTGCGTTTGTCTACGAACGCCACCGGCCTGAACAGACCCTTCTCTATCAACTCATCGAACAACACTACCCGGATTTCCTGTCGACGATGGAAGCGCAGGACCGGCCGCTACCGGGTTATGTGCAGGACGAGTTCGAAGCCTTTCTCCAATGTGGTCGGCTGGAACACGGTTTTCTACGTGCACGTTGCGAAGACTGTAAGCACGAGCATCTGGTCGCTTTCAGTTGATCGCTCCTGCGCATCCATGCGCCCGCGACATTTGTGAATCCCTTCACGTCACAAACGTCGCAGATTTTGCCCTAGCTGTGGTGCCCGGCGTATGGCGGAAAGCGCTGCGCTTTTGGTGGATGATGTATTCCCTCGCGAGCCCATCCGTCAGTGGGTACTGAGTTTTCCGTTTCAGCTACGTTTCCTGTTCGCCAGCTATCCGGGCTGATGGGCAAAGTGTTGAGTATCGTTCACCGCACCAAGGCACCCACGGCGGAGGAATTGGGTGCGTTGGTGCATCGGATCAGCCAACGGGTGGCAAAGTTCCTGGAGCGTCGGGATTTTCTGGCGCGTGATGAAGAAAACAGTTATCTGACATTGGAAACCTCGGATGACGAGGCGATGCAGCAATTGTACGGACCTAGCGTATTGCCATCGGACCCCACCAAGGCCGCAAGGTATTTACGTTACAAAGCCTACCACCGATAGAAGAGCCGAAGGCGGGTTCGAGCCGGGTTGCCAACGTGGCAGGTTTCAGTTTACATGCCGGGGTGATGGCAGAAGCCTACCAGCGTGACAAGCTGGAACGGTTGTGCCGGTATATCACACACTCCGCGGTATCGGAGAGACGCCTGTCGCTTATGGGTGATGGGCGGATACGCTATGAACTGAAAACGCCCTATCGGGACGGTACCACCCATGTGATCTTCGAACTCCATGTTCTTCCTGGGAAAAACCTCTACAGCAAGCGTAATTCGCCAAGATTATCGTTCTATGGTGCCATCAGGCAGTATTTCGGGGTCTTTGATACCCTTCGACTTTGGGGAAAGGAGTGTTTATGCTACCTATACGCGTCTGCGTGGAAGACGTTGAGAGAGACCTGAACGCCGCGGTTGACCGGGCAATCAGCAGGGCATCCCGATCCGTTGGAGGCCAGTCGATCGAACAGCGCAATGCCGGCCCACCACAACGCATCGAGCACACCGACCACCGCCTTGCCGCGGCTGTGATAGCCAGGCTGTTGTTGAATCTCAAAGGCACCATCGTGAAGGTGTTGGCCCACCACACACAGGATCGAACCCAGGCACTGGCGGCTCGCGGCCTCGAGCGTGGGCTCTACCCCCAACAGAGCGTGGGCTCTACCCCCAACAGTCGGCAAGCTCGGACCAGCCGGCGTATCTGGGTGGGAAAACGGGGTAGGAGGTAACCGTCCTCGGCGGCCTGTGGCCAGGCCTGGTGGTCGGCCGCATCCAGTGCCGCGGCAAACAGGGTGTCTTCGAAACGATGGGTGCCGCGATGGGTCGTGATCAGCGCATGGCCATCGGGTGCTACCGGGGCCAGCGCCACCCGTCCGTAGGGTACATGCCCCGGCGGATAGACGGTAAAGGCGATCTCGTGGCTGCGACACCGAAGGACTTCGAGCGCAAAACACGGACCGGTTGTACGGAGGCGTTTATGATCCAAAGACAGCCGGCAGGGTTGCTCATCGCGCTGCGCGCACGGCCCGGTGT
>JAAELC010000021.1 GCA_024227135.1 Gammaproteobacteria bacterium | reverse complement strand
GACAAACAGCAAGCCCACGTTCAAATCGCTGATCACCATGGGTACCCTGCGGCCCCATAGGGTCAGGTCGGGCCCGAAAGGGACTACTGCAAACATTAAAAGCGCTGTCACGGCCACCACCGCAGGGGCCAGCAGAAATATAACGCTGTCGGCCTGACCCGGTACAATATCTTCCTTGGTGATGAGCTTGATGGAATCCGCCAGCGGTTGAAGCAAACCGAATCTACCCACCCGGTTGGGACCCAGCCTGACCTGCAACCGCCCCAGGAGCTTTCGTTCCACCCACACCAGGTAGGCGGCCAGAAAGAGCAGTACGCCCAGGACCGCGCCCAGCTTAAGCAGAAGAATTATGAATCCGGCCAACCAGATCATTGATTACCTTTTTCAACCTTCGTTATCCGCACCGGGTCGATGGAGATACCGCCACCACCCGGGAATTGCCGGGGCAGTTTATGATGACGCGGCAGCACCATGGTCTTGGGAGCCAACTGGTATGTGGTTTTTAAATCCACGT
>JAAELC010000020.1 GCA_024227135.1 Gammaproteobacteria bacterium | reverse complement strand
TGTTGATGTCACCGTGAAGCCACTCTACGGTCATCAGGAGGGTGCTAAGGTGGGTTACAACCCGCACAAACCCGGGCGTCCTTCACATACCTATCACAGCTACCTCATGGCCAATACGCGTTTGGTCCTGGAGGTGGATGTCCAACCGGGAGATCAATCTCATGCCTGTCACTCCATGCCGGGATTGATCAGTCTACTGAAAAGATTGCCCGAAGATAGCCAGCCGGCCTTTATCCGGGGCGATTGTGATTGGGGCAATGATCCTGTGATGAGCGAACTGGAAGCCATAGGCCAGCATTATCTGTTCAAACTGAAACGCTCCAAACGGGTCAAGGAACTGATCGCCCAGGTGCATGGACTGGGCGTGTGGACCCGATTCAACTCGGAATGGGAGTTGAAAGAAAGCACACTACAACTGCAGGGTTGGCAAGGCGCGAGACGGGTTGTGGTTGCCAGGCGCCGATTGCCGAAAGATCCACTGATCGGACTTGAATACTCACGCGACGGACAACGTGAACTGGCCTTGGTAGAAGGTCCCGAAGATATGCGGCTGTTTGAATACAGCGTACTGGTCACCAACCTTGACGATGAGTTGGTGACCCTGATGCGGCACTACCGTGACCGCGCTGACTGCGAAAACAACTTCGATGAAGCGAAAAACCAATGGGGCTGGGGTGGCTTTG
>JAAELC010000019.1 GCA_024227135.1 Gammaproteobacteria bacterium | reverse complement strand
GAATAGGACCAGCCTATTTCACCACTTGAATGACTGCCGCCAAGGGGCGGAAGCTCTCCCTTGCGTCAATTTCCCTCAAACCCGTTCCAACTCGCCCACCAAGCCTCGCTGTTGCCTCTTTCTGAACGCTGACCGGCAATTCTTATTACCCCTCATCGATCTTGTCTCTTCAATCTCCTTGGACGACAGACGGGGGAACGGTTCATGCTTCAGGGCTGCGGTTACATTGCCTCATTTGCGCCGGTGCTGGTGGACTGGCGGGCCAGCGTTCTGTCCGGTACATCTCCTTTCGTGGTGCTGCGTAATGTAAATTACGGTGGGAACCCTATTGAGAGAAGCGTCGTGTTGCAATCAGTGCGGGTCCCCCTGGATGGAATCGCCTTTGCCGAGTTCATACTGGTGCCTTTCGGACTCCGCGGCTCACGCTCCGCACTCCAGCATGCCCAGTTACGCTTTGTGTTCGATCCGGACAACCAGCCCCAGCTGTTGAACCTGGCCGGAGCTGAAACCGGAACCGACACGTCGTTACCGGATCTGATCCTCAGCTGGGAGAGCTGGCGGGCAAAAGGGTCCAGCTTCAGTTTCCGGGAAGGACTGGATATAGCATGCTACAGCCTGACCCAACGGGTGTTCGCCGGTCCCCAGCTGTTTCTTGAGGATACTTTAAGAGGGCGGGAATGGTTCAGTTACCGCCTGCGTCTCCCCGGTGGCCGCGCGGGTCTGCGGGAACTGTTTGCGGTCGGACTGGGACTGGGTGACGGCGCTGCCCGCAGTACCATCTCCGGGCTGCTGCAACAGGCGGAAGACGGGTGGCTGAACCACGCACCGGACAGCAATACCGATCAGAATCACTTGCGGCAAGAGTGGAGTAAACTCCAGCAGAAACTCAAGGACGCAGCAGCGCCCGAAGATAAACTGGTACGCATGCCCGACGAAGAGGACGGCTATCAGCCTTTGGTTCGGTCTTGTGCCACCCTGGCCCGCTATACGGTGCTTACAACAGCAAGCCGGCTGCTGAATAAAGTACTCGATGACGAGATCGTACGCAAAGCGTTACCGAAGTTCGACCTGCCCTCTCCGGAACACTGGACGAAAGAAATGGCCCATGCCGATCTCAACGGGGTGTTCATGCGCGCGCCAATGGCCGTTCGATATCTTTTGCGACATCCCGAACTGGTACCGAAAAATATACCTGGAGAGCTGACCGAAGCTGGCCTGCTGGAAGGAAAAAACGGTAATCCACAATTGGTTCGCTAGCGCCACGGCAAGTTTGAGCCCTATGTTCGGGGTGCGGCCAGGTTCCCGGACTGAATGGTAAAAGCAAAACCCACCGTAACCGCCCACCTCCAGGGTTTTCCCCCATGGGGCGTGAGTCGTTACAACCCACCTGGATCAATAAAGATGTCTAACCCTGCAATCGCCCTATGAATAGCCCATCAGCCCCGGTAACCACAGGACGATCCCCGGCAACGCAATCAGTACTGCAATGGTGACCACATCCGCGATGAAAAAGGGCATACACCCACGAAAAACATCCTGAACCGTGCATTCAGGGCGTACGCCAGCCACCACGAAACAGTTCAAACCGATGGGTGGTGTGATCAGACAGAGTTCAGCCATTTTCACCACAATGATCCCGAACCAGATGGAACAACCCACCCCCGAAACCCCGAAAGCGGAATCCGCAGCGGCCACCGCTTCCCCACCGTTGAGGGCGATAACCGCCGGATAGACTACAGGAAGTGTCAACAGCAGCATTCCGATGGCGTCCATGAACATACCCAGGACCGCGTAGGCACAAAGAATCAACAGCAGTGTCAACATGGGGCTCTGTTCGAGACTGACAATCCAGTCCGAAAAGGCACTGGGAAGATCCGCGAATCCGAGAAAGCGAACATACAGCAGAACACCCCATATGATGGTGAAAATCATCACCGAAAGCTTGGCCGTTTCCATCAGAGAGCTTTTCAACTGGGTCCAGCCCATACCCTGAAACAATGCCAGACAGAGAATCACGAACGCGCCAAGGGAACCAGCCTCCGTCGGTGTCCCCACACCGCCATAGATACAGATCACGATGATGGCGATGACGAAGAAGATCGGCAGAGCACCAGGCAACGACTCAAATCGTTGCCTCCAGGTGAAACCGGTGACCGGAGGACCGAAATTCTTACGTGTCTTGGCCAGCAGAATGACCAGCCCGCCATAAATCACAGCGGAAACTGCACCGGGTAGAAAACCGGCCATCAGCAGCGCGCCTACATCCTGTTCGACGATGATGGCATAGATGACCAGGATGGCCGACGGAGGAATCAGGGACGCCAGCGTTCCTCCAGCCGCCACCACACCGGACGCAAAGCGTTTGTCATAACCCAGCTTCAACATCTCAGGTACGGCGATGCGGGCAAATACCGCCGAAGTGGCAACCGATGCCCCCGATACCGCGGCAAACCCCGCCGTTGAGAACACCGTAGCCACACCCATTCCACCGGGTAACCAGCCGAGCCATCGCTTTGCCGCTTCGAACAATGCCCGGGTGAGTCCCGCATGGTAGGCCAGAAAGCCGATCAGAATGAAGGTTGGAATCAGAGAAAGCGCCAATGTCGATACTTTCGAGTGAGGGATGGTCCCGGCCATTTTTACCGCCACCAGAAATCCTTTCTCGAATCCCAGTTTGGCCGAAAAAATCCACACCAGTCCGATAAAGCCCGCCAGCGCCGCTGCGAATGCCACCCGCACCCCAAGCACCACGAACAGCAGCATGGCACCGGTGACCCAAAGGCCGATCAGTATCGGATCCATACTGCCCATGGTTTCAAAAAGATTGCTCATTTCGATGAGGCTCCATCCATTTCACCGATCACCGAATCCGCCTCTTTGGCGGCCACCTCCGCTGCACTTTCTATCAGCGGCACGGCGATTGGGCTATCTCCACCCTCCCGGATTCCCCGGAGGTAACCCCAGGTCTGTAAAATCAGCCGACAGGCCAGCACAGTCAGCGCAAAGGGAACCGCCAGTTTGGCGGGCCAGGTGGGCAGATTGATATCCAGGGACGAGTCACCGATGCTGTATGCACGCCAGAAATGCAGATAGGAGCCATAGACGAGCACCAGAGTCACCATCAGCATCAGGCAGACCGAGATCAATTCCGAAAACCAGAGCACACGCCCGTGGAGATGACTCACCACGATATCCATTCGAATGTGCCCCCCCAGGCGCATGGTGTAGGCAATTCCAAGAAACGCGATGAATGCCATGGCCTGTTCCACCCAATCGATATAGCCATCGATTGGTAACGAAAATATCCACCGCCCCAACACGTTGGCAGTGGCCAGAAAAACCAGGAGAAAAATCACGCTCCCGCCCAGAAAATTCAACAGCGATTCAAACTTGAAAAACAACCGGTCTGCGGTACTCAGTTTCGAACTGTCTTCGATAATCGTTGCTGAACCTGACATAGTGAACCTCGGTGGATGATGACAGACCGGGTGGGGAAGCCGACTTACTGAACACTGCCTGGTGATTCACGGATACCCCCTACCCGAAATCAGGGGGACAGCTTGCCGGCACTCCTTACAATAGGACCTGAAGGAGTGCCCGTCTTGCGGTGGGATCTACTTCGAAAACAGCGCCGAAGTAAAATCGAACAGGGCCTGAGAATCGAAATCACTGGCATACTGGGCGATCCATTCCTTCCGCACAGATTCAGCCAGCTTGTTCAACTCAGCAGTTTGCGCAGGCGGAAAAGTAACCATCTCGAGCCCGGCTTCCTTAACAGCAGCATGGTACTTTGCAGTGGTGTTCTCGTCGTAATTCTTCACATAGTAAGCGAGGGCCTCGTCAACCGAGCCCAACAGCGCTTCCCGATGTGCAGGTTTCAATGCGCCCAGGGAATCCGTATTGACCACCACGGGACAATTGGCCGAACCCAGGTTCAAATTGGTGGTTGCCCATTTTCCAACCTTGTAAGTCTTGGTTGCCAGGTGGGCATGGGGCGCGAAAGATGCGGCGTCGATAACCCCTGAATCCATGGACTGGCGGACCTCAGAAAAAGGCACACCGGTCTTGATCGCCCCCTTCTTAGCCAGCACCCCCATGATGCCGCCAGGTCCTCTGACCCGCAGGCCTTCGAAACCCGAAAGATCCTTCAATGGTTCGCCTTTGCTGACAATGTTGTACTGGGGTAGCGGTGTAGGCATCAACAGGGTGGCATTCCATCGTGCCAGATCCCTCTTCACGATGGGATGCTTGAATACCTCGGCGTATATTTCGGAAACTCTGGCCAGGGAAACATCCTGGGAAAACGGCAGTTCCGTCACGGTGATGCTGGGATTTTTAGCCGTATGATAGAAAGAGCAGAACTGAGCCATTTCGAAGGCACCGAATGAGATACCATCCAGGTTCTCCCGGGATTTTGAAAGCCCGCCATAGGAGATTTTCAGTTTGAACTCGCCTTTGGTTTTTGCCTCGACCAATTCAGCCAGTTTTTCCACGTTCTCGGTGAACGCCCGGCGTTTGCCCCAGAGGGAAACATTCCATTCCACCGCTGCGTAGACTTCGCCAGCGGCGAACGCTCCGATGACTGCTGATACCAACGCGACCCTGGTAAATCTCTTCATGTGGTTGACTCCTCCGATAGTGCTTTTTTCGATTCTGACGACTGGCATGGCCGGTCCGGCAGGGAACCCTGTCAGGCATTGACACCCATACAGTGACTGAATGTGCCTGGCGCGGGTCCTGTCACGGCCAAATCCTGTCGTAACACTTAGCAATCCATGCGCCAGACCCTCGAAAAACGTACAACTATCACAACAAGTATCGCTCATCCCTCTGTTTTCAATGTTATTTTACCTGGCCATCGAAAAAGACCGGGGAAGACTTCGACATGACATGGATGACCCGATGGGCAATAATTGGCTCATCAAAATGTCAACTACCGGCCAAACTGGCCATTATTGGCTTATAGTCTTACTCCACCCCGCCAACTCCGATCGGGAATCTGCCTGGGAGTATCCGGGTACAGCTTGCTTTCAGCCCATACACCAGCCAATCAGGGATTACGCCGCAACATGTCCTGGCACCGAATTTTTCACTGGCACTTTTTTGGACTGAACCAATTGATACTGGTGGTCGCTCTGGTCGTGGGCCTGGGACTGGCCACCGTGCTCCTGCAGCTGACTGAACTCCAGCATTTCGAAGCGCTGGACCGCTTCGGTAATGAGCGTCTCGAACTCTATGCTTCCACCGTCCAGTCCGCACACAGTCGATTCGACTACCTGCCCTTTATCCTGTCGGGCGATCAGCAGGTGATGGCGCTGATGAACGAAACCGGCCCGGTGGATGGAGTCAACAGAAAGCTCGAAATCTGGCAGAAGGAATCCCATGCCTCAGAGCTGTATATCATGGACAGGAGGGGCATCGTTCTGGCCTCCAGCAACTGGCAGTTTCCGGATAGCTTCATTGGCAACGACTACCACTTCCGGCCCTATTTCAGGGATGCCATGGCAGGCGCGCAGGGGCGCTTCTTCGCAGTGGGAGTCACCACCGGCCGACCGGGGCTGTTTCTATCCCGCCCGATCGTTCACCGGGGAGACATACTGGGTGTGGCGGTCGTCAAAATCGATATGACCCAGCTGGAAAAGGACTGGGCATCGGGGGGGGAAAACGTATGGGTGGTCGACGGGGACGGTGTTATCTTTCTCGCCAGCAACCCGGACTGGAAGTACCGAAGCCTGGACGGGCTAACCGAAACGACCCGTTCCCGGCTCAAAACCGAAAGAAAATACAGCACCGAGATCATAAGCCCATTACCCCTGACTGCGCTGAACGACTCCCCCCAGGGCAGAAAGATCATCCAGATTGCAGGGACCTCACCGGGGAAAACCACACAACGCTACATGATGCATCGTCGCCCGATCGACGATCTGGGCTGGACACTCTACTACCTGACGGATCTCCAGGAGTTACACGAAAACAGGCGTAACGTGCTGATCGTTTCGGCCTTGATTGCCGCCCTGGTGGCGCTACTGGGCCTGATTCTGGTGAGCCGGATCAAAAACCGGCAACTCCTGGAAAAACGGGTGGCTTCACGTACTGAAGCGCTCAATGAAAGCAATCGTCGTCTTCTGGACGAAATCAACGAACGCACCAAAGCAGAGGAGCAACTGCGCCAAACCCACGAGGGGTTGATTCAGGCGGAAAAACTTGCAGCGCTCGGACAACTGTCCGCCGGACTGGTGCATGAAATCAGCCAGCCCATGTCGGCGATGCAGACTTTCATCGCCAGTACCCGGCTGTTCGTCCAGCGCAAGGATACCGACAGTGCACTGGATAACCTGATCGATATCGACTCCATGGCCAGGCGCGTGACCGCCATCGTATCCCATCTGAAAACCTTTTCCAGAAAGTCCCAGGGACAGACAACCTTTATCGCTCTGAATACCGTGATAGAAAATGCTCTGTTGGTCATGAGTCCCCGCATATCCAAGTCGGGAACGACACTCCACTGGGCACCAACGTCAACCCCCGTCTACGTCGAAGCAGACGAGATAAAACTGGAGCAGATCATTGTCAACCTCATAGGCAACGCTCTGGATGCCATGGGCACAACTGCCCCTGACAATCAGGGGCAACTGGAAATCGTGCTTGAGAAAACCGATGGCAGAATCTGTGTCTATATCAAGGATAACGGTTGTGGCATCAGCCCGGACAACCTCCCCAGAATATTCGACCCTTTCTTTACCACCAAACACCAAGGCGAAGGCCTGGGACTCGGTTTATCCATTTCTCATGGGATAGCCAGGGATTTCGGCGGTGACCTGGAAGCCTTTGATCGACCGGAAGGTGGAACCCTATTCAAACTGAGCCTTGATGCCATGAAGGCTGCAGGAGCGACTGATGACCAGTGAAATAACCGAAGATGACGATACACCCGGTGAGCGGATAAGGGTTTTACTGGTCGATGATGAAGAAGCCATCCGAAAAGCAACGAGTCAGTGGTTGCGTCTTGCCGGCATGGATGTAGCGGACTATCCGGAGGCCCGTGCAGCCCTGGCTGAACTGAACCCGCACTCCCGAATGGTCGTCGTATCGGATATAAAAATGCCGGACATGGACGGGCTGGAGTTTGCCCGGCGCTGTCGACTGATCGACCCGGATCTCCCGGTGTTGCTGGTCACAGCACACGGGGACGTACGTATGGCAGTGGAGGCAATGCGGGACGGCGTGTACGACTTCATCGAAAAACCGGTGGAGCCGGAACTGCTCGTGGACCGGATTCAGCGGGCCTGGGAAAAACGGCAACTCGTCCTTGAAAATCGCAAGCTCAAACGAATCGTAAGCCGGGGTGCCAGCCTGGAAAACCGGATCATCGGCCACTCCCCGAAGATAGCCGCGCTGCGCCGGCAGATCCTGGTACTGGCCGATACCCCGGTCGACGTGGTCATTCATGGTGCAACAGGGACCGGAAAAGAGCTGGTGGCCCGCTGCCTGCACGACTGGAGCAAACGCAGCGAAAAACCTTTCGTGGGTGTGAACTGTGGAGCAATCCCTGAGACACTGTTTGAAAGCGAGCTGTTCGGCCATGAGAAAGGGGCCTTTACCGGTGCCACCGGCAGGCGGGTGGGGAAAATCGAGTACGCCCAGGGGGGGACTCTGTTTCTCGATGAGATCGAGAGTATGCCCCTGAACTTTCAGATCAAGTTATTAAGAGTACTGCAGGAACGAAAACTCGAACGAGTCGGTTCCAACCAGGAGATCGACCTGGATATCTGGGTGATCGCTGCATCCAAGATCAACCTGGCAAGGGCTGCAACTGCAGGGGAGTTCAGGGAGGATCTCTATTACCGGTTCAATGTGGCCGAACTACATATCCCCCGGCTGGCTGACCATCCGGAAGATATTCCACAATTGTTTGATTTCTACGGACGCAAAGCGGCATACCAGTTCGAGCGCCCCTACAACGAACCCACTGAGGACGATGCGGCTTCAATGATGAGTTTCGACTGGCCTGGAAACGTAAGGCAGCTGAAAAATGTTTCGGAACGTTATGTCCTGGGTATGGATCGGATGCGCAGCATCAGGGGGATTCTGGGACAAACCGAAGCATCGTCTGGCGAAAACGAAGGACACAGCGGTCTAGCGGAACGGGTTCAACAATTCGAGCGCCTGATCATCATACAGTCACTGCGTAAACATAAGGCCAGCATACTGGATGTTCTGCACGAGCTGCAATTACCCAGACGTACCTTGAACAACAAAATGACCCAACACGGCATCAAGCGCAAAGACTATCTGTTTTGATCATCTTTCGTAACTGCTCACCCCCCAGAGATTACCCCGCATGGGTGGTCTGTGGAGGAAGTGTCTTTGGCAGGGATGCCAAAGCCAAGTCTACAGGGAGGTATTTACGACATCTTCCGGAACAGAGCGCCCATGCGGGGTGAGTAGTTACCATCTTTCTCTGATCGAGCAGGGCCGGCTCAACCGCTGGGAGCTGTTGCCAGCAAAGACGAGGCCTCCCCGACCTTCAGATACCCTGTCTCACATCAGCTCACCGGCTCGATCAACACTGGGACAGGGCATCTTCAAGGCAGGAGATCAATTGACTTTCACCACCACATACTGGCTGCCGGAGGTCTGATAGTATGTAGTCCCGCATTGGTGCAGCGTAGTCCCCTCGATAATGATCTTCGTGCAGCCCCGTGGCAATGTGGCGGCATACATGGTGGTACGGCGAATAGTGCGTCGGGTAGTTCGCCGTGCAACACCCGCCACGCTGACCGGTGTCATGGGCCTGCCCAGTCTTGCCTCAGTATTCTCAACAATGAAGCCCGTCGAGACCCAGACATCCGCCACCAGTGCTGCGGCTATTGACCCGGTTACCAGGGCAGTTTTCTTTAAAATCCCAAGCAGCTTCATCACCGATCCCCCTCTAAATTGAACTCACCCATCTCGTCCACCGGAATAGAATCAAGCTTCCTGGCACCGTCCGGGGCTGAAAACCTGAACTGTTCAGCTGAAACACTGGCCTCTATGTTCCAGTCCCTGAATCGAACCGAGTACTGAGGTGCTCCCGTTATCCATTTGCTCGTGATGATGTACTTCATCGGCAAAGGTCTGTTCCCTGCCTGTACCCACAACTGCCAGTCCACCTGCTCTTCCCTGACAGCCAGGTGATGACACTCCACGCCGTTGACAAAAGCGGAGCCCATGTAGACCGCACTCACCAAACCGTCCACAAGACCGGGATAGGGGTCGGCGAAAAGGAGGTCACCGCCGGGGGCATCTATTCCGGTTTCAGCCCGTAACTGACCGATCGCATCATCGATACTCCCCGATGCCCCCAGCTGTGTGTATATATTGAGCCCCTTGCCGTGAATAGTGAGCATGCTGCCGTCGAAGAACAGTTCCACATCGGCAACCGGCCCCTGCCGGTGCACGAAAAGATTGCCCGGACGATTGACCGCAATGTTTACAGAACTGGTCAGCTGCAATTTGCGCCCTGTGGTATCGAGGATCTCATGGTCCACATCAGCATTGACTTTGAAGCTGGACACGCCCCCCATATAGGCCGACATCGATCGCAGGATCTGTTCGGCTTCCGGATCGATCCGATTCTCAGTACCGGCCGATACCGAACTGGAGATAACAGCCATAAAAAAACCTGCAATCAGACAGATTTTTGGAATTGGCCGGATACCATACATTCTCTGGAGCATAAGCTTTACCTTCTCTTGGTTGCATACTGGGACACGCCGTTCAAACCGGCGGCCATCAAAAAATTCTCAGGGATATCCGATAAAACTGCTACCCCGGGATTCTGTGCATGACACAGAGCATTCGCGGCAAACCGATCAGCAAGTGCGGGTTTTACTGTACAGCCTATAGAGAGGGGGTGGCAACTACCGTACAGCACCTCCGGTCCGCCCTGTCTTTCCGTGTCCCACGAAGCGGTATCTGCCGGTAAGGGGGAGATCGGCCGGTTTGTGGCCTGTTATGGTTGCCAGGAGTCACCCATGGGCGGGGGCAGACAATCCTGGGCGGGGGCGTTCACCCCTCAGCCCGCAGATCGGTCCGGATATACTTGCCATCCGCCGTCAGTTGGAATTTAATGGTTTTTCAATTTCCAAGGAAGTCTCTGACAAGGTCTTATCTGTACCAGCCAGGACCTGTATCTAAATGAGGACAAGAGTATGGATAATCAATTCAAACACTTTCAGGGCACGGATATTCTGACCGAACCCTCCGGCGTCGT
>JAAELC010000018.1 GCA_024227135.1 Gammaproteobacteria bacterium | reverse complement strand
GTGGCCGGGGCGGGCACCGGCAGCTCACCGTGGGAACAGGTCACTGCCCCCCCGCCCACCGAAACGTGCGCGCTGACCACCCTTTCGATCCCCAGGTAGTCAATCCCGAGGGCGGTACCGACAATATCCACGATGGCATCGATCCCACCCACTTCGTGAAAATGGACCGCTTCTAACTCGCAACCGTGAACTTTGGCTTCCGCCATGCCGATCCGCCGAAACATCTCAGCACTCAATGCTTTCACGCGATCATTTAAGTTACTGTTTTCAATAAGGTCTTTGATTGCGGCATAATTCCGGGAGGTTTTTGTGTCGTTCACACCAACCTGAAGATCGACTGCCTGGATACCGCCTTTACTCACAGATTTTGCGGACAGATCGAATCCAGAAAGCGGCAGTTTTCTGAGGTTTTCCTCCAGGTATTCAACCGGAACGCCCAAGTCCACCAGGGCTCCCAGGGTCATGTCTCCGCTGATGCCTGAAAAGCAGTCGAAGTAAGCGGTCAGCATGGTATTGTCACCTTGATTTTCTTTTATAAGATCAAGAGTACGATTAAGATTAAGATCAACAAGAACCGAATTCACCCTGCGCCGACTCTTAATCCTGGCCTATGTCATTGGCATCTTTAGTCCGTCACATCCGGAAACCCACCCGGATGCCTGCATTTTTTCCTGCTTGGTATTGACAATATCGCAGATAGGGCTATTATGGGCTCTCCATTTTATGCGGAAGTGCGCAGCTTACTGGTGAGGCTCCCGGACTTCAAATCCGGTGTGGGGCGCTAAAACCGTCCCGGGTGGGTTCGATTCCC
>JAAELC010000017.1 GCA_024227135.1 Gammaproteobacteria bacterium | reverse complement strand
CCCCATACTCCCTTAGCAGGGGAGCGCCTTCAGCCGCTCGGCCATCTCTCCAGGTGTCGCCTGCCTCACAGATACTGCTGTTTGGCAGGAGGCATATTCTAACTCAATTTCTTACTTTCTACCCCACTTTTTCTTCTGCCTGAATGGGGAAGGAGGTACTGATCTTTATTACTGGTATTGCTGCTTGCGGAATATGGTCGAGCGGGGTCCCAAGGAACCCCGCTCTATGAGACCCTCATTCGTCTGAATGATCCTTGTCAGACATTTGTTCCTGCTTGATTCGCTCATAAATTTCTTCACGATGAACGGCCACATCACGAGGAGCATTCACACCGATACGGACTTGGTTTCCTTTAACCCCAAGTACCGTAACAGTCACTTCGTCTCCAATCATCAAAGTCTCACCAACACGGCGTGTCAATATCAACATCGTCCTGTCTCCCTGTTATCTCTTCCACATTAGCGGTAAGGTACAACAGCATGAGCTTATATTGCTCATTACAATTTACCACTGCCAACCAAGCTCTCACACCACCGGATTCTTATATTCCCGCAGGATAAAGCTAATATTCGATTTTATCAGTAGATACCCTATATCTAAAGGGAAAAGAAATACTAATTGGTTTCGATAATGGGTTATTGGGGCTCTTCATCAAGCGCAAAAGCCTCATGCAGTGCCCGGACGCCCAGTTCCAGATATTTTTCATCCACCACAACGGAAATTTTGATTTCTGATGTAGAGATCATTCGGATATTGATACCTTCCTTTGCCAAAGCCTCGAACATGGTACTGGCGATCCCCGAATGGGAGCGCATACCAACACCAACCAGTGAAACTTTGACAATTGAGTCGTCACCGATGACTTCTCTGGCACCGAGTATTCCCGAGGTTTCCGTCAGGATCTCCAGAGTTTTTGGATAATCATTCCGATGGACGGTAAAAGTGAAATCGGTTGTATCGTCCTCAGCAATATTCTGAATGATCATATCCACTTCGATATTGGCATTCGATACCGGGCCCAGAATACTGTAAGCCACTCCAGGTTGATCCGGAACGCCCAGAATAGTTAACTTGGCCTCGTCCCGATTGAACGCAATACCGGATATTTTAGCCTCTTCCATACCTTCGTCCTCAAAGGTGATCAATGTCCCTTCGCCCGGCTCGAAGCTGGACAGTACACGAAGGGGTACGTTGTATTTACCCGCAAATTCCACTGCACGAATCTGCAGCACCTTCGAACCGAGACTGGCCATTTCCAGCATCTCTTCAAAAGTAATTCTATCCAGCTTGCGCGCTTTGGGTTCGATGCGGGGATCGGTGGTATAGACACCGTTTACATCAGTAAATATCTGACATTCATCGGCTTTGAGGGCGGCAGCCATCGCCACCGCCGTCGTATCTGAACCTCCACGCCCCAGGGTAGTGATGTTTCCTTGATCATCAACGCCCTGGAAACCCGCCACGACGACGACACATCCGGCTTGCAGGTCAGCATTGACCCTGATTCCCTCGATTCCACGAATTCTTGCTTTGCTGTGGGCATTATCGGTCAGAATCTGCACCTGACCACCAGTAAATGAACGTGCCTCGCAACCCATTTTATGCAACGCCATGCAAAGCAGTGCGATAGTCACCTGCTCCCCGGTCGACAGCAGGACATCCATTTCTCTCGGCGCAGGACAATAGTCAATCTCTTTGGCCAGTGATACCAGGCGGTTGGTCTCACCAGACATGGCAGAGACCACGACCACAATCTGATCACCCGAATCCTGCACTGCTTTGACTTTGGCAGCCACGGCCTGTATCCGTTCGATACTGCCAACCGAGGTACCACCATACTTCTGAACGATGAGTGCCATTTTCTAATCCAGCTTTCTGTTACTTCCGAGTCCACATACCAATCAAGCGGTCAGTTTGTTTCTGACCCACCCCTCGACACTCTCTAGGGCTGCCGGGAGTGCCGAAGGATCATTTCCGCCCGCCTGGGCCATGTCAGGTCGTCCCCCTCCGCGCCCTCCAACCTGCTCAGCCACAAACTTGACCAGGTCCCCAGCCTCCAGGACCGAAGTTTGATCCTTGCTCACACCCGCAACCAGGCTCACCTTGTCGCCAGTGACACCTGCCAGAACGATGGCAGCACTGCCAAGCTTGTTTTTCAGCTGATCCATGGTGTTCCGCAGTTCTTTGGCATTGGCTCCGTCGAGCGCCGCCGCCAGCACTTTGACTCCAGAGACATCTATGGCGCTACCTGCAAGATCAGAACCCGCAGCCGATGCCAGCTTGGCTTTCAACTGGTCGAGCTCTTTCTCAAGCCGCCGTGCCTTATCTGTCAATTGAGCGACTTTGTCATCCACATCCTCTCGCCCAGCTTTAACGAGTTGAGCGACTCGATGCAGACGGTCCGCATCACTCTCCATCAGGTCAATGGCAGGTTCGCCCGCTACCGCCTCGATTCGGCGAACTCCAGAGGCGATTCCGGACTCAGCGGTGATTCTGAATAAGCCAATATTGCCCACTGCATTAACATGGGTTCCACCACACAGCTCGGTGGAAAACCCCCCCATACTTAAAACTCTTACCTTATCGGTGTACTTCTCTCCGAAAAGTGCCATAGCACCCGCAGCCTTCGCATCATCCAGAGACATTATTCGGGTTTCCACCGCATGGTTTGCCCGAATCTGCTGATTGACCAGACGCTCGATCACCAGCAACTGATTCCGTGAAATCGGTTCGAAATGAGAAAAATCGAATCGCAGACGATCCGGATCAACCAGAGACCCCTTCTGCTGCACATGATCGCCCAGGATCTGCCGCAACGCAGCATGCAGTAAATGGGTGGCCGAATGATGAAGTGCGGTACGGGTTCTCTTTTCCAGATCGACAGCGGGGGAAACAGTTTCACCCACTTGCAGCGCTGTGCCACGAAACCGACCGACATGCACCACGACATCGCCGGCCTGCTTCTGGGTATCCAGCACTTCGAATGACCCTTCGTCCAATCCGATGACACCTTTGTCACCCACCTGACCACCGGACTCAGCATAGAAGGGGGTGCGATCCAACACCACCATAGCCTCACCTTCCTGCTCCACCCGATCCAGAGAGCGACCCTCGCGGAACAGAGCAATCACCCTGGACTTGTCCTGCAACTTTTCGTAGCCGGTAAACTCAGTGCCCGATTCGACCTCGATGGACAGTTGCTCCGTTGCCCCGAAATGACTCGCCGCCCTCGCCCGCTCGCGCTGGGCCTCCATTTCAACCTCGAAACCGTCCATATCCACGGTCAGATTCCTCTCCCGAGCAATGTCTGCAGTTAGATCGGTGGGAAATCCATAGGTATCGTAAAGTCGAAACAATGTCTCCCCTGAGATCTGATTGCCTTTCAGAGACTCAATAGCATGGTCAAGGATCTTCATCCCCTGCTCGAGCGTCTCGGCAAAACGCTCCTCCTCATGCCTGAGGGTCCGCTCAACCTGATCCTGGGCGGCCCTGAGTTCCGGATAGGCATCGCCCATTTCATCACTCAGAGTGGCAACCAGGCGATAGAAGAAAGGCTGTTTGATACCCAGCATGTATCCGTGCCGAATGGCACGCCGGATAATGCGCCTGAGCACATACCCTCTGCCCTCATTGGAGGGAATCACTCCATCGACCACCAGAAACGCACAGGATCTTATGTGATCGGCAATGACCCGAAGTGATTTATCTTCGAAGTCTTTGCAACCGGTGATACGGGCTGCTGTCTGTATGAGGTTTTGAAACAGATCGATTTCGTAATTGCTGTGAACCTGCTGCATGACAGCGGCCAGACGCTCCAGGCCCATGCCGGTATCTACCGATGGTTTGGGCAGTGGATTGAGATTTCCCGAAGCATCACGATCATACTGCATGAATACCAGATTCCAGATCTCGATGTATCGATCGCCCTCCTCTTCAGGAGATCCCGGGGGGCCACCCCAGACATTCGGGCCATGATCATAAAATATTTCGGAGCAGGGACCACAGGGGCCGGTATCCCCCATCGCCCAGAAATTATCCTCTTCCCCTAATCTAACGATACGGTCTTCGGGGATCCCAATATTTTTATTCCACAGTTCATACGCCTCATCATCGTCAAGGTAAATGGATGCCCAAAGCTTTTCCGGTGGGAGGCCATAGCCATTTGTCAATAGATCCCATGCAAACTCAACTGCCTTTTCTTTAAAATAGTCACCAAAGGAGAAATTCCCCAGCATTTCAAAAAATGTATGATGCCGGGCCGTGTATCCCACATTTTCAAGGTCATTATGCTTTCCCCCGGCACGAACACATTTCTGTGAGGTGGTTGCCCTGTTATAGTCTCTTTTTTCTTCTCCTAAAAAAATTCTCTTGAATTGAACCATACCCGCATTTGTGAAAAGAAGCGTCGGATCATCGTGAGGCACAAGTGAAGAACTTCTTACGGTTCGATGTTTATGTTTCTCAAAATACTCAAGGAACTTCCTTCGCGTTTCATTGCCTGTCATCGATAACTCCTTTAGTTTTAAAATCTTTATCTATCAATACAATATATCAAAATGGCTTTTTAAGATCATTAATTAATCTGATAATG
>JAAELC010000016.1 GCA_024227135.1 Gammaproteobacteria bacterium | reverse complement strand
TTTTTTACGGCCGGGGTTCCCACCTGACCATGGCAGACTACTGGCGCTGGTTCGTGGTTCACCTCTGGGTGGAAAGCATTTTTGAATTTTTCGGCATAGCGGTCATCGCGCTGCTGATGGTGGCCATGGGACTGGCTACCGCCCAGGCCGCCCTAAGGGTGGCCTATTTTACGGCAGCGATTACTTTTTTGAGTGGAATCGTCGGAACCGCCCATCACTATTACTGGTATGGAGGCGCTTCTTTCTGGGTAGGATGGGGCGCCATATTCTCTTCGATGGAACCCGTACCCTTAATAACCTTGGTGGTTCGCGGGTTAATGGAGTACCGCGATATCCGTAAAGAAGGCCGGGAGATCAGCTACAAATAGCCCATGTATTTCCTGGTAGCCGCTTCTTTCTGGAATTTTCTGGGTGCCGGTATCTTTGGCTTCCTGATCAATCTTCCCATTGTTAATTTCTATGAACACGGGACTTACCTGACCATGCATCACGGCCACACGGCCATGTTCGGTACGTACGGAATGCTTTCGGTCGCCTTGCTGCTGTTTTCATGGCGTGGCCTGGTCGACAAGGCTCACTGGAAGGATGGCCTCCTGAAACTGTCGTTTTGGGGGCTCCACGGCGGGCTGTTTCTGATGGCTTTTGTCACCCTGCTGCCGGTCGGGGCCATGCAGGCATGGATCTCTTTTAAAGAGGGCTACTGGATGGCCCGCAGTGCGGATTTCTTCGAGAAAGGGGCAGTTGTCTGGCTCGGAACCTTTCGCGCCCTGCCTGACACTATCATTATCGTTTTAGGGGTTCTGCCGCTGGCTTATTTTCTCATCACTACGTATCCTCACTTGAAAGCAGTAGAGATCAAAGACGGTGAA
>JAAELC010000015.1 GCA_024227135.1 Gammaproteobacteria bacterium | reverse complement strand
CTAATAGCACTTACTTAAGCTTAAAAGCCCCGTCATTGCGAGCGTAGCGTGGCAATCTCTCTTGTCGTGCCGGGGTTCTGGAGATTGCTTCGTACCTCGCAATGACGGCTATTTGGCTTAAGTAAGTGCCATTCGGTTCGCGCCCTGATTTGCTCCCACGAATTCGTACTCGCTGGAAATACCCGGAGTCTGCGGGTTACCGTCAGTGTGGGCGGCGCTGTTTTTCCAACGGACGCCACCAGTGCCGATCAACTGATCGAGACCGCTGACCAGATGCTCTATCAGGCAAAACGCACCGGAAAGAACCGTGTGGTTACCTACCAGGCTGATACAAAAAGCGACCTGTGTACCGCCAGCGGTTACTATCCTCCTGCCCATGTTCCCGTGTTCCCGTGCTCCGGGAATGGTTCAGGGTAAATTGGATATCTGCTCGAACATCCGCCGATAACGTTCATCCAGCTCTTTCTGCAAGCCCTGTTTCTTAGACGTCCTGCAGCCACCCATCTGGCGGATCCTTCCCAGAAATGCCTCCTCAATGGCAGCTTTTTCCGCACGATCATCTTCGCCGATATAGCGACTGATCACCTGATTAACAGTGAGCTGATACTTAGCAATAAACAGCCGATTGCTTCCCTTGGTCTTGGTCGATGCGGCATTGCCGCGGCAACGGTCGTTATAGAGATCATACTCCTGAGATACCTTCACCAGTTCCACCAACAGCCTGCCAGTCTCCTCGTCTACCAGCAAACCCACGGAGAACGCGCCCCGGCTGGTGACAAGCACAGCAGCCAGGGCGATACATGCTATCAGCCACCTAAATCGTGATGTAGCCATGAAAACAACCCCTTAGGTCATATCATCTTCTGCCGCTCCCGATGCAGGGAGGTCAGCCTGAAGATACAGAGATAGACACTATAAAGCGGTTCGGTCGAATTGTCGCCTGGGTTTAATGAGTTACCTGAAGCCACAACAATATGTTTGGTGATACGCTTTAAACTCATCTCCTCAAGCCACCGGGTTCCAGTACTTCGGATCACTCATGTCTCTTAAAACCGCCATTGTAGACCTCGGCTCCAATACAACCCGCCTGGTAATCTATGAGTACGAACCCGGAAAGTGGTTTCACCTGACCGATGGGGTTCGAGAAGTGGTCCGGCTGCGGGAAGGAATGGGTCAGTCCAATGTTTTGCGCAGCGGCGCCATCGATCGCAGCCTCAATGCTCTCCGCATGTTCCGGGCGCTCTGCGATGCACTGGGAGTTACCGATGTGAAGGTGGTGGCAACCAGCGCCGTCCGGGACGCTGAAAACAGTGCTTCATTCCTGTCCCGTGCGGAGTCCGACACGGGATGGCAGCTGCGTATTCTGTCAGGAGAGGAAGAAGGTTACTACGGAGCCCTGGGCGGCATCAATGCGACCGGGCTGCAGCAGGGGTTTGTGGTGGACATGGGCGGCGGCAGCGTCCAGGTGACCAAAGTACACAGCGGTACGCCCGTACGCAGCGTCAGTATGCCACTGGGAGCACTGCGCCTTACCGAACTGTTCCTGGGCAGTGACTCGGTATCGGAAAGGCGAACCGTCAAACTCCGCCAATATGTACGGGACCAGCTGGCACCCCTCGACTGGTTTCATGCCAGGCCGGGGGATGAACTGGTCATCATCGGTGGTACGATAAGAAATCTTGCTCGCATTGATAAGGCCGGAAAAGGGTATCCCCTGACCACAGTACACGGGTACCAGTTTCCTGCAGAGGATCTAAGATCACTCAGTGATGAACTATGGCGACTGCCCCTGAAAAAGCGGCGCACCCGGAGCGGGCTCAATCAGGACCGGGCAGACATCATTCATACAGGGGCCCTGACCTATAACGAAATTCTCAGCCACAGCGGCTTTTCATGGGCCAGGATCAGCAGCCATGGATTGCGGGAAGGGGTATTCTACAAAAGATTCCTGGCTGAAAAACCCAGGCCGATCATTGATGAACTCCGGCGCTTCAGTGTATTCAGCCTGGCTCAGACATTCGAGGGTAACGAAATCCATAGTCAACATGTCGCCCACTTGTCGTTACGTATGTTTGACGACCTCCAGGCGGCACATCAGATCCACTTATCGTACCGGGAACTGCTCTGGGCCGCGGGGATTCTGCATGACATAGGG
Source organism: Gammaproteobacteria bacterium (assembly GCA_024227135.1). Classification (GTDB taxonomy): domain Bacteria; phylum Pseudomonadota; class Gammaproteobacteria; order Chromatiales; family Chromatiaceae; genus JAHEHQ01. The sequence goes on along the minus strand of JAAELC010000015.1, from coordinate 923 downwards.
GCCACTATCAGCCATGACTACCACCATCAGCACTCCAGCTACATCGTACTCAACAACACCCTGCCAGGTTATTCGCCCCGTGAACTGGCATTCATTTCTCTGCTGTGTCGTTACCACCGAAACAAAGGCAAGCCAAAACTGGGAAAGTTCAGCCCGCTGATGACCGGATCAGACAAACAGGCGATACGCGTGCTTTCCGGTGTATTATGAATAGCCGAGTATTTTGAAAGAGGAAGACGGCAGGTTGTCCACGATCTTCGATGCCACCTGGATCTTGACAACCGCCGGGTGCAGATCGAGGCACTGGCCAGAGGGGACGCAATAATGGAAATCTGGGATGCCGGTCGAAATATCGATGTCCTGGAGCGTGCACTCGGCCTCCAGGTTGAACTGGTGGCCGGGGCCTGGCTTGAGAAAAAAGCATAAGAGGGCCATTGGAATGATCTCCAGTGGCTTCACAACCACCAAGGATGCTCCAGATCGGACAGTTTCCCTCTTCTATTCGTAACTGCCCGCTCCCCAGAGACTACCCCCATGGGTGCTCTGTGGAGGAAGTGCCTCTGACAGGGAAGCCAAAGCTGAACCTGGCAGCATTATTTCCGGGCATTACAGGCCGTCACCGAGGAACGGACACACCCATTGAAAGCTGAGGCTGCAACTCTACTCAATCAGGTAGATGAAGACCTGATCCATTCCGGGGTTCACGAGGTCGCTATCAACGGGCCGAATCTCTGGTTGAATCCGGCGATACCCTGCAGCCCTCCGGTATGCACTGCCAGTATTTTCGAACCCACCGCGAACTTTCCTCGTCGAATCAAATCCAGAACACCGAACATCATTTTTCCGGTATAAACCGGGTCCAGAGAGATTCCATACCTGTCCCGGAACTGATTGATGAATCTGACTAATCCATCGCTGTAACG
>JAAELC010000014.1 GCA_024227135.1 Gammaproteobacteria bacterium | reverse complement strand
TTTATCCTTTTCTTCTAATCTCGACATTGCGCAGGTCAGTTTCTGAACACTGGCACCGGAACAGGTTATCAGCAGGGACAGCCTGGTCACACCACGGGAGATGGCTCGCTTCGTTAATCCTGCTCGAAGGTGTCGGCGAGGTGTGGTTCGTGTAAAGAGTCGTCGAGCACGAAGTGCTGGCGGGTGATGCTGAACACGATGTTGATGCCGATACCGACGACGGCCACACCGTACAGGGCCACCAGCCAGTCGCGTGACGGCTTAACCGGTACCTCGAGCGCTTGCCACAGCAACCCGGTACATGCCGCAACCATGGCGATGTAACCGATCCTTGCGGCGAGCCGTTCGAGTGGTGTCTCGACGCGGCGCAATCGGCAGCCGCATACCGGGCAGTGGTAACTGGGACGGCGTCGCTTGCTGCCCCGTGGCGGCAGCGTAAATGGCGCACCCTTGAAGCCGAAACGGTGGCCGCATTCCGGGCAGTGGTCTTTCATCCAAGCGATACCTGCAGGTTCATCGATTGCGCTCCAGGCCACGTAGCGCCCCATCCTGGCAGGCGTCGTTCTGCTCGGTCCCGGTCTGATTCATCATTTATTCCAAATACCCGGTTGCATCAACTGCCTGGGGAGCAATCTCCATGATTTCTGCACATTCTATACGATACCTCCACATTCTTTCCTTCTTTCTTGGCCAGACTACTTCTTATCCCCAGGACGTCACTGCAACCGATACACCCACAAATCTGGTTGTGATGCAGGAGCGACGGAATGCTCGGCGAACCTGTGTGGCCGAGGTGGTGAGCCTAAGGGAAATGTGGAACTGACTCCAGGCTCAGAGCTACCTGCCTTGCTTACTTTACCAGTCCCCCCTTAAAAGGAGGAAGGAGCAACACCATGCTACGTAAAGACATTCTCCGTCGCTTTAGCACCACAGTGCTGAGCTTGGGCGTTACCACCGGCACATGGGCCATCGTCGATAAGGATCAGCTCAGTATCGTGGCTGAAATAGAGCCATCACACGCTGAACATTGCGACGAAGTGGTCGCCGCTGGCAACTTCAACGACATCTTTGTCTGTGGTGATGAGTTTTTCGAGGTCGACTTCATCGCCACCGACGGTGGTGGTGCAAATGTCGGCAACGGGCAGCGATATACCCGCACACCACGCGCTGACCTGCGCACGCAAGGGCAGTGGGCCACACATTTCCCACAACGCCCAACCGGGCCAAACAGCGCCTCTTGTGGTGAATGCCACAGCTTCCCGGCCGGCACGGCAGCCGGGCGTGCCGGCTTCAATGTGATGCGTGACCCGTTTCACACGGGTGACCCAGGACGGATGATCAACCGCAATACGCCTCACCTGATGGGTTCCGGTGCCTTACAGTTGCTCGCCGAAGAAATCACGGCAGACCTTGCGATCATCGTCCAAGAGGCACGAACCGAGACCTGCGCCACAGGCAGCAGAACCGAGCGCAGCCTGTTCATCAAGGGGGTTAACTTTGGCGAGCTGACCATCGAGCTTGATGACGGATTCCACGACCTCCGCCAATCCCACCCTGACAGGAGACGTAACCACAATACTCACCAAGGAAGCGTCGGCAATGACGGTGACTGTCGGATCCGGATGCGGGTGGAGTCCAACAGCATCGACCACGACCTTGTGATCCGGCCCTACCAGTGGAAAGGGAGCGACCTGTCACTGCGAGAGTTTGTACGAACGGCTTTCAACAACGAGATCGGTATGCAGCCGGTCGAGATCACCGGGGACGGCTATGATGGCGATTTCGACGGCATCGTCGACGAGGTTTCCATCGCTGACGTCACAGCGACGACCATCTATGTGGCGGGCCAGCCTCGCCCAGTGACTAAGATCGAACTACACCAGCTACGTGCTGACCTGACCGCAACCGAAGGTAAAGCCGGGGCTACGCTGGCCGATGAGCTTAATCTGCCAGACCTGACCGAAACCGAGATCAATGCCATTCAAGCAGGCGAAGCAACCTTCAAAGCAATCGGCTGCAGTAGCTGCCACAGGCCTTCACTACCGTTGTCAAACCCGGTCTACCAGGAGCCTAGCCAGAGTGAAACCTATCGCGACGCGACCTTCCCAGCAGGCCAGGATCCAATCACCAGCGGCCTCGATCCGAATAAACCGATAACTTTCGACCTCACACTGGACCTCCCGGACAATCACATCGAGTTGGGGCGCTTCTTCCGAAACATCGCCAACTTCGAGACTGATCAGGCTGGAAATGCCGTTGTTCAGCTCTACGGCGACCTGAGACGACACGACATGGGACCGGAACTTGCTGAGCAGATTGATGAAAAGGGTACTGGTCGTGCGACTTTCATGACCAAGGAGCTATGGGGCGTCGGCAGTACAACACCCTATCTACATGACGGCCGCGCTACGACTCTAACCGAAGCGATCCTGCTCCACGGTGGGGACGCACAGCGCGCCAGGGACACCTTCTCTACACTTCCACTGAACGCGCAGACAGAACTGGTCCGCTTCCTCGCCAATCTGGTGATCTTCAAGGTCACCGAGGAGTAAGTATCGTTCTGTATAGTCGGGGCGATGATTCGTCCCGACCGAGGAGTTCAGGTACCTCGACTATTAGTGGCAATAGTTTATCGAAGAACACGTCCAAGCCTAATCGATGAGCCATCGAAATAGGTGCCGCGATACCGACATCCCAGAGAACTTGCTCATCGAATGGTATCCGGGTCCAAACAAAGCCTGTCTTTGCTACCCGCCACCGAAAAACAAAGAGCAAGCCGGACTGCACCTGCCATACGCATCGGTGTTGAACTGAAGGCACTACAGACATCGTCAAGTAAGTATCTAGACGCAAAGATCGGAGGCTGTACTAATCGAATCAAGCAGAGCAAAATCTTGTTTCAATTTGATTGGACAAACAACAAATAGCGTTGGACCTTTTTTTACTCATGCTGACGATCGCAAGCCAATGAGGATCATTCTTACTCGGGCAGTGGACATTCGTATTTGTAGCCCACTCCATACACGGAATGAATATGGTCGTTAAGATCCAGTTTTTTTCGGATTTTCTTGACATGACTGTCAATAGTTCGATCACTGACGATACGTTGATCAGAATAGATCGAATCCATCAATTGCTGACGTGAATAAATCACACCCGGGCGTGCGACCAATGTGTTCAGTAATCGAAACTCAACTGCAGTCAGTTCAATATCCACACCGTGCACCGTCGCTTTCATGGAAGACTCATTCAGGTGCAATGGATCATCTGACATCGATGACTGACGGCTATCTGTTCTACGCAGCACGGCCTTGACCCGAGCAACCACTTCACGCGGACTGAAAGGTTTACAGATGTAATCATCAGCTCCCATTTCCAGACCCAACAAACGGTCGATCTCTTCCACCCGCGCGGTCATGAAAATAACTGGGACATCTGAGGTTTTTCTGATCTCACGACATATACTGATGCCATCCTGCCCTGGCAGCATGATATCGAGCAGAATCAGATCAGGCTGGTGACGCTTCAACCACGTTAACACCTCATTCCCATGGTCTATTTCAAAAGTATCGAAATCGTACTGGCGGAGATAGTCACGCATCAGTGCGGCTATCTTTTCTTCATCTTCGACAATTAGAATAGTTTTCGTCATACTCGATCCATGCGTGATGTAATGGGTAAATGGATACGTATACCCAACCCGCCCATATCGGAATGGAATGCCTCAATATTTCCCTCATGCGCCTGCACGATATTCTTGCATATCGATAAGCCGAGGCCGGCTCCGCCATGGTTGCGGTTGCGTGACCTGTCCACCCGATAAAGACGTTCAAATAAACGACCCAGATCCTTCTCGCCCACCCCGGGGGATGAATCCTCCCAAGTCAGCATTGCCGAATCATGATGGTGTGATAAGTCAATCTTGATATCTCCAGGTGCATCGGTATATCGTAGGGAGTTCTGCAGCAGGTTACTTAATGACTGCATAAAGCGGTCTTCATCGGCGAGTACTTTCAGGGGTTTTTCTGCTAACGTACTATTTATGAGCAATCCGCTTTTATCCAGCTTCTGCTGGTATTGATCTACGAAGTCCTTTACCAGTTCGTTCAGATCACACACCGTGAACTGGTAGCTGATGGCGCCAAGGTCCGACATTGAGAGCTCGTACAAATCCGCTATCAACTGTCCAAGACGTCTAACTTCCTGTTGCAACGATATCAGGTTGCTGGGCTCTAACTCGCGCACACCTTCAATCAAGGCTTCCAGTTCTCCCTGCAAAATGGTGACCGGTGTGCGTAATTCGTGGGAGATATCAGCAATCCACTGCCGCCTGGCATGCTGGTTTTGGCGCAGGATCTTTGCGAGACGATTAACATTTTTAGCCAAACGGCCCAGTTCGTCACTACTGCCAACAGGGACTATAGTGTCGAAGTCGCCTTCGGCCAATTGGCGAACTCCTTTGTTCAGTCCGTGAATCGGCTTCAGAAAAAACATCGCCATCATCAGCGCCAGCGACAACGCAATAATCACTACGGCAACAATGATATTGGCGAAATTACGTTTTTGCTGATAAGCGAACAGCAGGTCAAGCTGGGTCGACAGGCGGGTTCGGGGAGTAACACCGAGCTGACCTAGGGTTAACTCTCCATCCGCAATGGGAAGCCAGATCGACTGTCCGGCTTGTTGTTGTGGACCTATGACCAATTCACCCTGGGCGTTTTTCAGCAATAGGCGGGGATCGAAAACCATGCCTTCCTGATCTGGTCCGCCTGGGCGAAACCTGGGTGGAGGTGGTGGCCGATCATGTTCGCGCCACGACGGTCTGGATCGAGGTTTTCCACCACCCTCATGGGGAGGCGGACGGCGCATACCTGGCCTTGGCATACTGTCTCGTCCAGTAACGTGTTTTTCGATCAAATCATGCCAGAGTCGTCGCTGCTCTTGATTGATCCAGTTCCAGCCATCATAGTGGTTATGATATTCAACCAGTTCGTCGAGCAACGGTTGCAGTTTCTGTATTTCAACCTGGTTTATATAGTCGAGAAAACCCTTTTCAAAACTCTGACTGGTAAGCCAGAACATGAGTCCGGCCAACAAACCGTTGGCCAGGAGCAAACCCACCACTAATTTCGAGCGAATACCCATTGTCATGCTCTGAGCATATCACAGCTCAATTCGCCGATGATTCAGTTCGCACAATATCCTCGTACTCGGTGTGCCCCCAAAACAGTTCATCACCCTGAAAAAAACATCCGAGATGGTTTTCCATACTGTCCATCAATACTCATACCGTTACATTCATTGAGGTCACCTGCCGTTGTCAAAACATTCCCAGTCGCCCCCAAAGTGGCCATAACATTCGTTACTTTCGACGATACCCTGCCACGGCACTTGCCATTCCTACTGTACCATGGCGGCTTCCAGACAGTTAACGCTGTACCCCTTCTTGTTGAGGGTGGTTTCGAAACTCTATCCGCTCAGCTTGGGCTTACGGCCTGCTATCTTGATCCCTCTGTGCTCAACCCTTGGGACTACCCACTCCCACCGACCCAGAGTTCTCAGTCTGGTGGATGACCTACCTTACCGTAGTGAAATTCCCCCCACTGGAACAAACGACCTTGCCCGATCGCACTAACTGTTCACATAATCTGTACCTCTGGACTGTCGACTGAGAACACCACGTCCATCATATCCAATATCGTGGTATTTGTATTATCCGAGTTATCTGAAGTCAACGTGCTTCCAGCACCAGCGTAAGCTCTGATCAAGACTGCGAACAAAAAACTCATGAATGCGTTTATCGAATGCCAGCATAACAGTGTCCACTGAGCAACCAAGGGTTGCACGTAATTCAGTGAGCGTACCGGATATGATGGCGCGAAATATCTGCCATAGCTGCCCGGCAAAATTGAGCGAATCCAGTTGGCCCTGTATCTGTGCTCGAATATCTCCGATGCGAGAATCCCGATCATCCAGTTTACTGCTAACCAACATCGAGTAACGAATCGCGCACAGGTGTATCGATGCCGTATGCGATGCAAAGGTAACCGTTTGCTCCTGGAGGAAGCCAAGGTGCTGTTTCGCTTCTTTGAAATAGACTTCGATACTCCAGCGCAACGCATAGGTCTCCAGCATCTTGCTCATGCTCAGTTTAGTGTCAGTCGTCAAGAACAGCGCCCTATCCTTCTTGCTCACATCCGCTTCATTATGTGCGAAGCCAGTTCCGGTTTGCTCTGGGTGATCGCTTCACTGTAACGCTTGCCTGCAACACTCCGGCCTCCTTTGTAGGGGTTGATCAGTCCCCGTGCTTTCACCTGACTGATGTAAATCTGTAAATCCAAAGGCAGGAAGGCTTCTTCTGTTGCCAAACCCAGGGTCAATACCTGCTGCCTCATAACATGGCGGCCCGTGACATGATCAAAATGACTCGACACCCCTTCCATTTTCTTGCCACACCGGGTTTTTATCAAGTCATCCAATACGAAAGCCTTAACGCGACTCCCTATCAGCTGGTTCTGTTGATATACAGCCGTAACTGTTTGGTTGTTCAGCGCACGCCAGTTGATCTCTTCCCGCTTCAGAAAATCGTACATGACATCTTTTCTGGCTCGCGAAAATGTTCCTAGGGCTTGCTTGGAAAACATGGCGATTGATGACATGTTCAGCCATTTCCAGAGCAGTAATACAAGCACTGCCTCTGTGATTTCGATTCCACTTCTCTTGGTTAAGCCTGCTCCTCTGATCAGAGTATTAAATTTCAGCTTCTTCCATGTGTCTGCAAAAAGGTTGTCAATGTAATGAGTATTCTCGACTAATTCATTCTTTTGGGAGGACGAGATTGTTGACGCTGTTCCCACATCAGCTTTTCGAATTCTTCAAATTTTTCCTCACCCAACAGGTTCTTGATGTCAGCCCGATGCTGTTCCCTGTTCTCACGTTTTAACTTGTGCTGCTCATAACTTCTGCCGGAGTATTCACGACGCGAATTACGCATTTCGTCACGATGATTCCTCATCATCTCCAGCAAGGCGTCAGCTTTTGTTTGATCCAGGTTCAGCTGCTCAACAATTTCCTGCGGGTGGATACGTGGTGGTTCGCCTTTCATCGCCTGGCCAGTTCCGCTGAACAGGAATACAGAGGCAATAGCAAGGGTGGTGATGACTTTATTCATGATTCACTCCAGTTGAGGGCCGCGGAAATTGGTAAGTATCCAGAAATTACGCTGGATTTTGGTTCAGATTCAAGGCGTGGAAAGCATAGCTATTCTATGCAACCTTTTCCACAACGCAGAAGCTGGACCAAAAGACGAGCAAGAGTGGATAATTGCTTTTTTCCGCGGCCCTAAGTTAATTGCAATACCAGTCTTTCTGGTTGTATGTAACTATGAGATAAGAATGAGCAAGAAAAAGGGAAGAAGAGAGGAAAGTGCCCCCCCAACCACATTTGCTACGAATACTATGAAATAACCCTAACGGGACATCAAAGACTGATCAAAAAACAGTCCCTCCATCACCTTTATCTGAGCGTTGAAAAAAGGGTCCTGTACGCCCCTTTCAGATCTCAGGTTGATTCCACTTTGTCAGATTAGCGATTGCTGTTGCTGAACGAAGTTACTACGACCCTCAACCCAGCCACTAGTCTGATGTTGCCCAGCTACTTCTGATCAGCGTATTCGCGTACCAGTCCCAACGAGATATTTTCACCGACGGTCGGTACCACAATATGTCTGTATCGAAATAGTAGACATCCATTTATTGAAAATCTGTCATCAATCCTGGCCTGAGTCACCTGATGACGGAAAAATTCACTCTACCTCAGAGAAAACAAGCATAATATGGCACCCAACAGCATGCAGTTGAGCTAACGTCAGAAATGATTATGGATGATCCGCTGTACCAAAGCAGTCTCGCCCGTCAGCGGCATTGCTGGAAAGTGTGGCGGTGTTGAGTGGGGGTACTGCCGTTCAGAAGAAAAACAGCATTTTACAATGAGCGCTTCCCCAGGCCCATTTCCGCCCAAGCTGAACACAAGCCTGTTGAACGGCCTCAGGGCGTCCTATCAGATGGCAGAACTGGTGTTCGAATCGGCTGGTCATCTGCAGCCAGTCATTGGGCTCGATGCGCAGGCGTTGCAGTATGGGCGAAGCATGGACCGGGATGCTGCCGCGTTTGTCATCCCGTAGCGACCGCCCGGTCCAATCGAGCAGTTCCAGATACTCGCTGAGAACAAAGGGAAGGCCTTTGGACATCCCTTGGCGCAAATCGCCCACAAAGGGCAACAACTCGTTGGGCTGTGCGGCGTTGGGCTTTGTTTTATCCAATGCCTTCTGTCGATGCCGGATGCGTCGCTGAACAGAAGTGTGATCTGCGCTTTCCGGCGTGTCTGCCATGGCGGCACGGACGGGATTGAGATCCACGTAGGCCAGACAAGCGGCCAGGGCCGCTTCGTCCAACAGTGCCTGGGACTTAAACCGCCCTTCCCAGAATCGTCCGGTACAACCCTCCTCCGCATTGGCAAGCCGGGCGATATGCTCGTTCAGGCAACGCATGAACCAGCTGATCGACATCAATCGTCCACGCCAGATCTCGGTTATCTCCCGGAGTTTGTTCAGTTCGGCCTCACACAAGACATCGCCTTACAGGTAGCGATGGGACAAAGAGACGCCACCGAACACGCCATGCCAGCGTTCGATGACCTCATCGAGGGTCCAGGATTCGGCCTTCTCCTGATCCACAAAAAGCACTGTGTGGTTGGCCACAATTGCGTAGGCACAGACCCCCACCGAAAAAGTTCGGGACAGCTCAAGCAGCCTTTCCTCTATCCAGCCACGACGGTGTTCGAAGGACCGGCCGGTGAGGGCATCCTCGCCACATAGAAAGGCCCGACGCACGCAGCGTGAGGCGCAATGGTAGTAAGGAGTGGTCTCCAGGCTGATGAGGGACTGGCGGGGCTTGGGCATGGTTTTCTTCCTGATGCTCTCCTTTTGTTCTTTGTGCTAGTCGATTATTTCTATCTGTCAAATTGTGGGTGTCCAATGTTATTATCGGTGTCCATTGTTATTCATTATTGTTCCGTTCAATAAAACAGGGTGGACAGGGAAGGCTAAACTATCAAGCCCCTCCTGCCGTAAACGATGTTGACAGGCTTTGGGTATTTTTATCACCATCAACAGGAGCGATACGTATGCAATCTCAAGAACCTGCCAAAGACGAGTACGAAGACAATGTAGTACCGCTGTCCGTTCCGGTCGGTTCGAAGAATCGCCAGATCTACGAACACCTCAGGCAATTCTTCGAGTATTTCAGCGTAAAAAACGTCGAAACCGAGGAACGCCTCGAAAGTCTCGACAGCCATACCCGTCATCTCGACGCAACGATCCAATCAATTGGGCCGGAAACCGTCAGCCTGAGGAGGACGTCCGAGAACCTCACGGCGGAGATGAACAGGAACCGGGCGGAATCCCTGGCGCGGCTGGATACCTTGGATACCCGCAATCACAAACTGAAGATCACTGCTGACGAACTGATTTCGAAGACAGCTGCCTTCAGGTCGTCGACGGAGGACCTCACCAGGGAACTGGAAAAGACGAATACGGATACACAGGCGCGGCTCGATACCCTGGATTCCAGGTCCAGAGTTCTGGAGGAAACCACCGAAGGACTGAGTGCGAAAACCGCCTCACTGGCTTCCTTGACGGAAAAGCTTAGCAAGCAACTGCTTACCACAGCCGAATCCCAGGAAGCCGCGATCAGCCGACTCGTTCAGCATGCAGAACGTGCCGAGTCGAGACTGGACGCCCTCGACACTGGATCCCAAGAACATGCCGAGGCTCTGAAGGAGTTTGAATCTAGGACGGGAGCCCTGGAACGTCGCGCCACCGAATTCGAACGGGCAGACGACCGCCTCCTGGAGGACTCACAGGTCCTCGAAACGCGGATCAGTGAGTTGGAACCGCGAAATCGTGCGTTGGAAGATACCAGCCGCCAATTGCTGCAAGACACTGATGCCGCCCGGATCAGGACCGACGGGCTAAGCCACCGGTTCAAACAGGCGGCCTGGCTTGCGGGATGTTCAATTGCACTGCTGGCTGTGGCGACCGGTGTCACACACATGTCCGATGGACAGACGCTGGACAGTTCCGGCGTAAAACTCAACCAACAGATATCGGCTATCCATTCAGAGCTAGGTGGGGAATTACAGCGGCTGGCGACCCTCCAGTCCGGGGTTACTGACCGGGTGAACCAACTCGAATTCGGGCAGTCCGACGATGGGACCCGGCTGGCGCAGTTGGAAGGCGGAATTTCCCGGCTGGGGAATCTGCGGCAGATAGAGACGTTGCAACGGGACATGGATTCGATAGCGTCGGAGGTGACGGGGTCCTACGCCGAATATGAGCGGCTCTCCAGTGACATGGAGAACCTCGACCACCGAATCCTGGCCATGGGCGAGCAGTTTCAAAGTGAGATGAGCGTCATCAAGGAGCACATCTACTCCGGCGACGAGAATCTGACAGGTACATCGGTCGCTCTGTCGGACCTGAAGGATATGGTCTGGTTGCGGGATCAAGATCCCAAGCACTATGTCGTACAACTCGTGAGTGTCTATCGAAAACGGGAACTGGAGGATTTCGTGGCCCGGTACGGAAATCACCTGCACCAGGATCAACTCAGCTATTTCAAGACTCTGAACAGGGGAAGGGATATGTATGTGTTGTTACACGGGAACTATCGGGGATTCAGTCCGGCTATGGACAGCCTGGACGATCTTCCGGGCTCTCTTCAGAGAAACCGGCCCTTCGTCCGTACCGTTGGAAGCGTGCAGGACGCGATGTAACGGAAATAAGGGTACGAGTGGCGAATTGCTACTCAAACCGCTACAGGGTGCTGATAAATCTCTCGGCGACAAGTCTGCCGATGGAATTAATCAATCGAGGCCAGGTCCGTGACGTGATTGTCGAGGAATGTCCGCCAATTCTGTGAAGGCGGCTTCCGATGCCGCGACGTATACTTGGAGACAGTCGCTTGAGAGATCGCAATTTTTAGGCAGCACCCCGTGGACTCGGGGTGCTCCCCACCCGACATTCGTCGACTACATTTCTTGTAAGAGTTTTCTCATTACCATATCGACCGACGGTTGGCCCGGGCGACGGCGTGCGCTTTTCAAACACCAATAGCGTCCAAAGCCTTCGCGATGCCAACACACGACAGTATCCGGATGTAGCGCAGGTAAGGGCCGCGGAAAAAAACAATTATCCAGTCTTGCTCGTCCTTTGGTCCAGCTACTGCGTTGTGGAAAAGGTTGCATAGAACAGCTATGCGCCCCTTTCCACGCCTTGGATCTGAACCAA
>JAAELC010000013.1 GCA_024227135.1 Gammaproteobacteria bacterium | reverse complement strand
CTGCTCACCCCCCAGAGATTACCCCCCATGGGCGGTCTGTGGAGGAAGTGTCTTTGGCATGAATGCCAAAGCCAAGCCTACAGGGAGGGTTTTACGGTGTCTTCCGCAACAGATTGCCCATGGGGGGTGAGTAGTTACGAAAACACGCTGATTCTCGAGGGTCGTCTTGGACAGCTTCGGTACTTGATTTTTTCCCTGTCAGGTTACATTGTTACACATAGGTCACCTCACCCTCATCGGAAGCGAGACGATGCCATGCCGATAATTCGAGCCCCTGCGGTTGCAGGCTCTTTCTATCCTGCCGATCCAGAAGAGATTCGCAGCCAGATCAGCGCATTCATTTCCGATGGGAAACCGGGTCGTGTCCCTGCCCCCAAAGCACTCATTGCCCCCCATGCAGGCTATGTGTACTCCGGCCCTGTCGCCGGTAGTGCCTATGCACAACTTGAGCAGGTCGCTGATCGGATCACCCGAGTGGTGATTCTGGCACCAGCCCATCGGATGGCTTTTTCAGGTGTTGCCTGCAGTCGTGCGGACTTTTTTCGCACCCCCCTGGGTGATGTGGCAGTGGATGTTGACGCGATGAAGCTGATCAGCGATCTACCCCAGATTAATTCAATCGACCAGGCTTTCAACGGTGAACACAGTATCGAGGTTCACCTCCCTTTTCTCCAGGAAACTCTGAAGCATTTTCGTATCGTTCCTCTGCTGGTCAGCGATGCAAGCGCCCAGGATGTAGAACAGGTCTTGGAAAAACTGTGGGGGGGGAGCGAAACATTAATCCTGATCAGCTCGGATCTCAGTCACTACCTCGATTATGAATCGGCCAGCGCCATGGATACAGAAACCACCCGGGCTATCGAAGCGCTGGACCACCATAAACTGGATTATCACCGCGCATGCGGCAGAACCCCTGTCAGTGGTCTGCTGCTGTCTGCACGCCACCACCAGCTCTCAGCCGTCACCTTGGACCAGCGAAACTCGGGAGATACGGCGGGCCCCAAGACTCAGGTCGTAGGATATGGTGCCTATGCATTCCACTGAATCCGAATCAGCTCCGTTGTCCACAGACGACAGCAACAGGCTGCTGGAACTGGCCTTCGGCTCAATAGACAACGGACTGAATTCGGGGCATGCCCTGAGTGTCCGCGCTGAAGACTATTCCGAGCGGTTGAGGGAAAAAAGAGCCTGCTTTGTAACGCTTAACAAATTCAAGGTATTACGAGGATGCATCGGGCATCTGGAGGCGATGCAAACTCTGGTGGAAGATGTGGTGGAAAATGCCTACTCCGCCGCATTTCGTGACCCCCGGTTCTCCCCCCTCCAGCGATCAGAACTCGATTCACTGGAAATTCATATTTCCGTACTCACTCCCTCTTCACCCATGACTTTCGACTCTGAGGCCGATCTCATCGAGAAACTCCGTCCAGGCGCTGATGGACTGATCCTCCAGTCAGGGCGTCGAAGGGGTACCTTTCTACCGTCAGTGTGGGAATCTCTTCCAGAACCCCGGAGTTTTCTAACCCAGCTCAAAATGAAAGCCGGGCTGCCAGCCGACTATTGGTCAGATGACGTACGGATTTCCAGGTACACCACCCAGTCCTATTCGTCCACCCCCTCTGGTGCTTTATCCAGACGGCAGTGACAAACCCACCCATGGGGCACAACAATAGAGTGCCTCTCTGGGAGTCATTCATTTATCGGGTACGACAAGTCCCGACAGACCCTGTCTGACAGATAGTTCCATCGATCCAGATTGCCTGGTCAAATTTCACCTGTTCCAGATTGGCCCCTCCGAGATTGGCTCCGGTCAACCGTGCAAAACTCAGATCTGCACCGGACAGGTCCGCATAGGACATATCAGTTTCTCTTAACTCCGCCCCTTTCAGGTTGGCTTGCTGAAGATTCGAATAACTGAGATCGGCCCCTGACAGGTTGGCATAGCGAAGATCAGCCTGGTTGAGGCGTGAGCCGGAAAGACGGGCTCCACGAAGCACTGCGTTGTTCAATGATGACCCTCGAAGATCCGCCGATTCGCTGCGCAGACCGGTAAGAATGCAGTTGCGCCAGTTAACCCCGGGAGAAGCCAGATGCTGGCACTCCGGATCCGGAGGTAATGGTTTTGCGCCAATATACAGCCCGCTTCCCATCACGATTGAGATGCCAAACCCAAGCAACAGCAGAGCTGGCAGTGGAAAACGGGGAGGCCGGTTATTTCTGATCAAATCAAGTTTTACCTGGTGTTGACCCACATCCTGCCTGCTTATCCTTTCCCCTCTTTCAGGGCCGACTTCCTTGGATTCTCCCGGTTCCAGCAGGTTCTGGGGTGCGTCCTGCATAGCAGGCCTCGCCACTTTCAGCCGAATAGGTGTCAGTGCCTGAGTATCCCGGTTTGAAAGGACATGCCTGACCACTGGTGGCAACACTTCAGGCACCTCATGAAGACATTTCCACTCATTTCTACAGGATCCAACCTGATCATTGATTGACAGGCTGCCCCCAATCACCGAGCGTCGGATATCTTCACTTGGAAAAGGGCCTTCAACTCTTCCTTTCCGGCGCACGAACCAGAGTTTCTGTTCTCTTTCGTGGTCTAGCCGAGTAATTCCCATGTATTGTGTTCCCTTAGTCCTTTGATGTTTCTATCGGCCCGAGGCCCTGCTATCTGAACCATCTGACGGGAATACTCTATAATCCTACGGATTGATCCGAATCCCAGCTCTTGTTCCGGTTTTGCCATGCGTATTCCAGATTTGATCACCAGCCCTGCACTGACTATCGAAAAAACCCGAGCTGATCTCCTGGGCAACCTCAAACCAGGACAGCAACTGGAAGCCCGGGTAACTGATTCCCGTAAAGATAACAGTCTTACCCTGCGCATCGGTCTGACGGATGTTGCCGCACAGAGCAATAGCCCCCTTCAGCCTGGTGAAAAACTGCTGCTGCGAGTCATCAAGCCGACCCAGCCGCTGGAACTTCTGATTCTGGGGAGAACAGGGGCAAACGATGCCCTGGCCCGAGCATTGCGTAAGGCCCTGCCAAGCCAGCTTCCACTGTCCCGTCTGGTGAATCAAACCGCCAGTACCGCCCCGGCAGGAAACCAGTCCCCCATTTCACCGACCTTGACCGGCGCCTTGAATCCCGGGGCCAGGCCATCAACAGGTGGCGTTCCGCTCCCCGGCACCACTTCTCCATTGGGAGACACCAGACCGCTCAGTGCTGATGCCAGACCAGTACCGGCTGCCATGACCGGGAATCCCGCGCAATCGACACCGGGAACTGGCAATCAAAGCAAAGCTCACTGGCAGATACTCCAGGGTATCCCTGGAACCAAAGTTTCCCAGGCGCTGACCCGGATAGTGGATCAGCTACTCACTGCTGATAAACCACTGACGGCCTCCAGGCTGCGCCTGGCTTTTCAGGATTCCGGGCTGTTTCTGGAATCGAGACTGGCTTCGGGTGAGCTACCCGCCAATGATCTGAAAGCCAACTTGCTCCGATTGTTGTTCGAAATCAAAGTGCTACTAAACCCGGTGCCGTCAAGATCACCGGGAAAGATGCCTGAACCCGGCACGAACCTACCCCCGATACCCGGTATGCGCCTGATCGCAGAGTTGCTTGCCCAGTCCGAGGGGGCACTGGCCAGAACACTGGTTCATCAACTCGCCTCCGTGCCTGCTGAAGACAATACACAGCAGGTATGGCAGTTCGAGCTACCGGTAAAACACCAGGAATCGGCCTGTGACTGGCTGATCAAGCTGACCCGGCATAAATCCTCGCAAGCAGAGAACGAAGAGGTCCTGTGGACAGTTCGCCTGGACTTTGACCTTCCCTCTCTAGGACCGGTATCGGCCAGGCTGGCGCTCCAGGATGAAGTTATTTCCAGTCATTTCACCGCACAACGGGCTGAAAGTGCCGAGAAACTGGACCGGTCCATGCCGATACTCGCACAGGCTTTTGAGCGGGCGGGCCTTAAACCGGGTAAACTGACTGCCAGTCAGGGTGATACCAGACGGGATGAACAACCGACCCGTCATCAATTTCCCCTATTGGACGAGAAAGCGTGAACGACAAACCGAATCAACCCCCGGAGATGGCGGTTGCCCTGCTCTATGATGGTGAGAATGCTCCGCGTATCACCGCTAAGGGAGAAGGGTCTCTGGCTCGAGAGATCCTGGAACAGGCGGAGAAACACAATATTCCCCTGGAACAGGACCCTGAACTGGCGGCCATTCTGTCCCAGATACCTCTGGGTGAAGAAATACCGGAACCCCTCTATCGGGCCATTGCGGAAGTGATCGCATTCGCTTACCTGCTCTCAGGAAAACGTCCTGCCGGGTTTACAGAACCGGAAGAGTAGTGCTGGAGCACCTACCCCTGAAAGGGATTCCCGGATCGTCTAATCTTCCTTGGCTTGCCACTGGTTGCGATCATCCGTTTCTTTCTGCTCCTGCCCGTCCATGGTCTTGCGTTCGGCGCTGACGAAACGATCCATCGCCTTGCTCAGCGCCTGAGATCGTATATGCTTTTCCTGCCACATATCTTTTTTACCCGAGCACTCTTCATGGCTGTTTTTAAGAATTTGCTCCTGCTCTCCGATAGCCATTTCCAGCTTTCTGAGAAATGCCCGATACTCCTGAAGCTGTGAAGCACTCAACCCTTGTTGCGCCGCTCCGAGGAAACGGTCCATATACTCCTTGTGATACTGTTTCAAATCGTCGAGTTTATCCTGATTCTCACGTAATTTACGTTGGGACAAACCCAGTTCCCGGGCAGCTTTATTCTCCCGTGACTCGGCAACCCGCTGCACTGGTTGAAATCGTTTCGATGGTGCCATGTTTACGCTCTCTTATTTCTCGGCTGATGGCTGAAATACACAGAATGAATCAGTTTCAATGAGTTATAGACCGTTGATCATGCCGGCTGGGACTGACCAATTGCTTGTGTTGCAGGAAAGATCTGCTGCAGATCCAACAGACTCTGCTCAAGAGACTGGGGGGCATCTATTCCCTGGCGAAGAAAACTGTCCAACACCGGCATGGCTTCAATAGCTGCGTCGATGCGTTCGTCTGAGCCTCGTTCGTACGCACCCACACTGATCAGGTCACGGTTCCGCTGATAGAGGGAATACAACTGTTTAAAGGCTCTGGCTGAACTCTGATGATCTTTACTGCTAATATCATTCATGGCACGACTGATCGATGCTTCGATATCGATTGCCGGGTAATGACCGCTATCGGCAAGTTGCCTGGACAACACGATGTGACCATCCAGAATCGCTCTCGCCGATTCAGCGATGGGATCATTCTGGTCATCACCTTCGGTCAATACGGTGTAGAAAGCGGTGATGGAACCACCACCGGTATCACCGTTACCTGCCCGTTCCACCAACTGGGGTAATTTCGCGAATACCGAAGGCGGGTAACCCTTGGTTGCAGGAGGCTCATGAATTGCCAAGGCAATTTCCCGCTGAGCCTGGGCAAATCGGGTGAGTGAGTCCATCAGCAGCAGCACGTGCTTACCCTGGTCTCGAAAATGTTCAGCGATACTGGTGGCCAGCATGGCCCCGTGCATCCGGCGAAGTGGAGGATTATCTGCAGGAACCGCCACGACTACTGCTTTGGAAAGCCCATCCTCATCAAGGATATTGTCCACGAACTCCTTGACCTCCCGTCCTCTTTCGCCAATCAGTCCAACGACAGTGATATCGGCATTGGTATTCCGGGTCATCATCCCCAGCAGCACACTCTTACCAACACCCGAGCCGGCAAAGAGTCCCAGACGCTGGCCGCGTCCCACACTCAGCAGTGCGTTGATGGCCCGAACCCCCACGTCCAGTGGTTGACGGATGGGTGTTCGCGTCAAGGGATTATAGGTTTTGCCGGTCAGAGGCCGCCGGTCGATCATATGGATGGGCCCTTTCCCATCGAGTGGACGCCCTGCACCATCGATTACTCTTCCGAGCAAATGCTCACCCACCGGTGCCTCACAGGATTTACCGGTGGGAACAACCCGGGCATCCTGCTCCAGTCCACGGATGTCCCCAGTAGGCATCAAATACAGGCTTTCACCGGAAAAACCAACCACTTCGGCCTCAATCCGATCACCACTGGCGTTGATGACATCGCATTGTCCACCGATGGCGGCTCTGCACCCGACCGCTTCCAGGGTCAGCCCCACCATGCGGGTCAACCGGCCCTCTACAACCAGACCACGATTCTCATTGACCCGGAGCTGACAGTGAGAGAGACGCTCTTTCCAGATACTGTTGCGGTTAGGGTTCATTGGTTATTAGTTTCAAGTTCCAAGTTCCAAGTTCCAAGTACCAAGTTGTAGTTAAAAGTAAGAATTGAATTTCCTCCCGGTAAACTCAAACCGGTGAGTCGTTCAGCGAAGTTGTCATAAACCCTCATCCATTTATCACTTTTCACAACCAGCCCCTTGATGTCCGTTACCTGCCACCTAAACCACTAGCCACTAGCCACTTGCCACTTGCCACTAGCCACTAGCCACTAGCCACTTGCCACTTGCCACTTGCCACTT
>JAAELC010000012.1 GCA_024227135.1 Gammaproteobacteria bacterium | reverse complement strand
GGACGGAGTATGACATGCACCCGGGCCTGGACAAGTCTGCAACCGATTTATGCCAACGCCACCAACTATGATGAGGCTATAGAGCGGGCATGTTCCAAAGCTAATTTTGATCCGACTTCCACAACAGAGGTACTCAGGTGTGAGTCCTTGATCTCAAGTACCATGCTCCATGTAACCGGTACCGCCCATACTCCAGAGCGGTTGATTCAACAGCGACAGATAGCAGAGATCCTCTACAACTTCTATTACCAGGATGATTATGAAACGTCTGTATTGATGGAAGCGGACAGGAAGATTGTCTCCACCGGCATGGGCATTGGCATCACCATGAACGAGTGGATCCCGATTATCAGGGCGATAATGACCGCCGTTGCCATAGGCACCCTCCCCTTTCTAGTTCTTTTTATTCCAACACCGGTAATAGGTCGGGCGATCTCCGTCATGTTCGGCTTTTTTGTCTTTCTTACGACCTGGGGAATTACCGATGCTGTGATCCACGGTGCTGCTATGGATTACGCTGCATATGCCTTTGAAGATGTACGCCAGTCTAACCTGGGTGTTTATGCTATGGCATCCTTTCCCAATATGAGTACGAAGATGTTGGCCATGTTCGGGGTGATCCGTTCGGCCGGGATCATGCTTGCCCGTATCTTTTCCATGATGCTGGTGCAGTTCGGTGGCTCCGCTCTTGCCCACTTTGCAACTAATCTCAGTTCCATCGCAAGATCTGCAGGAGCCCAGGCAGGAGCACTCATCACTCCTGAAGGCAATGCCTCAGCGCTCTCTGAACAAACTAGGATTGCAGGCCTGCTGGATGGT
>JAAELC010000011.1 GCA_024227135.1 Gammaproteobacteria bacterium | reverse complement strand
AGCATCACTTCGTTGGCTGCAGGCTCCGTAGCAGGTTCCCGACATGACTGGACGCCACCTTCGGATGCGATCTTTGCTTCCCCTCTGGCGCGAGGCACGGCGGGTAATCAGTATCGCCTGGCGGCTACCGATGAGATGGTCTCCTCCCCCTTCTAATTCGGCGTCGTGATGCGCCATGATGGAGGTGTTATCAACCATCAGCGTGAAGAGAGGAGAAGACCATGAACAAGATTACGACGGTTGGACTGGATTTGGCAAAGAATGTGTTTCATGCGGTGTGCTGCGATGAGTATGGCAAGATCGTTAAAAAGAAGATGCTGAAGCGATCTCAGGTATTGAAGTATTTTGCCAACCTGCCCAAATGCCTGGTGGGTATGGAGGCATGTGCCAGCGGCCACCACTGGGCACGAGAGCTGGCCACCCAGGAGCACCAGGTGAAGCTGATTCCGCCACAGTACGTCAAGCCATATGTGCGTGGTAACAAGAACGACTACAACGACGCACTAGCCATTGCGGAGGCGGTAACCCGCCCGGAGATGCGCTTTGTATCGATAAAAACACCCGAGCAACAAGACATTCAGGCTCTACATCGCCTGCGGGAACGGCGTCTTCAGGACCGTACCGCACTGTGTAATCAGCTACGGGGGCTGCTGGCGGAATACGGATTGATTTTGCCCACAGGGATTAACGTACTGCGTCGATGCCTGCCGGAGTTGTTGGAGGATGGTGAGAACGGTTTAAGTGACCTGTTCCGTCGGCTGTTGGCTCAGAGCTATCAGCAGTTACAAGAGCTGGATAGACACATCAACGACTACACCCGGGAGATGTCACGCCAGAGTCAGCAGGATGAAGCGTGTCGGCGGTTACAGACTATACCCGGTTTTGGGCCCATTGTTGCCAGTGTCTTTCATAGTGTGGTGGGCCATGGCGAGGCCTACCGGCGGGGCCGGGACGTATCCGCCTCTCTGGGACTGGTACCCAGGCAGCATAGTAGTGGTGGAAAAGATGTATTACTGGGCATCAGTAAGCGTGGGGATCGATATCTACGCAGTCTGTTAGTGCATGGTGCCCGGTCGGTGGTAATCCAGGCAGCAAAAAAGGATGACCGTTTGAGCCGCTGGATCAACAAGGTCAAGGCAGAGCGTGGTTTCAACAAAGCCGTTGTTGCCTTGGCCAATAAGATGGCGAGGATTGGATGGGCAGTATTGGCTAACAAGACCGTCTATCAGACTGCATGAAGGACCATTGAATTAACACGAAAATGAGTAAAGAGAGGTAACCTGCCGACGATTGCGAAGACTTTACTGAAAAGTGATGACACAACAGGTCAGACCGACGCATTGAAAACCTGATAGTCCCCGAGGTCATAAAAGACCTTGCTACCGATAAGGACGATGCGTGCGTTTTTCATCGAGGCCAGAGAGGCAAACACCTCTCATCAACAGGCCGGATATACGAGTGCAATCCTGTCCCTGTGACACGAATCAGAAAAGTCTTGCAAGCTGGGAGGAGACCATATACGGGGACTACCGGCCCTCGCATTCGCTCTCCATGGCCGGCAGCGAAGGTGTACCCTTCGAACTATCATGGAAACAGCTCAACCTCCTGTAAACCGGATACTATTGCGATGCGTCCTGAAAGACATCAGTCCCTTGGTAGCCCGTGTGTTTTCGATTCCCGGTGATCTTGAAATCTGGGATTTGCACGACGTCTTTTTGGCCTTGTTTGACTGGGATTATCGCCCGGATTTCATCATT
>JAAELC010000010.1 GCA_024227135.1 Gammaproteobacteria bacterium | reverse complement strand
GATCCGGGATGCCAAGGTCGCGGCATCCCCCGGTATCGGTTTCGGGGAACATGGGGATGATCATATTCGGTTCGGGTTGATAGAAAATGAGCATCGAACCCGCCAGGCAGTGCGTGGTATCCGGGAAATGATTCGCCGGGATGAGAAGGCAGTGGCCTGAGCCGGTCACAGTACATTATTATAGGAGTGAATGGGTTTGGAACCGGTTAAAGTTGGATTATTGGGGTTGGGTACGGTGGGTGGTGGTACCGTCAAGGTGCTGTCACGCAACGCCAGGGAAATTGCACGAAGGGCAGGACGGGAGATCAGGATAACCCGGGCTGCGGCAAAAGATTATCAGCCGGGAACCATCCCAGGTACGGAGTCAATCGAGGTCACCGATGATGCTTTTAGGATCGTTGACGATCCGGATATCGAGATCGTCATTGAGCTGATCGGTGGTTACTCACCGGCCAGAGAGTTGGTGCTCAAGGCTATCGAGAACGGTAAACATGTAGTGACCGCCAATAAGGCACTGATCGCACTTCATGGCGATGAAATATTCGCTGCAGCCAAGGCCAAGGGGGTGATGGTCGCTTTTGAAGCTGCCGTGGCTGGAGGCATACCCATCATCAAGGCGATGCGCGAGGGATTGGCTGCCAATCACATTGATTGGGCCGCCGGAATCATCAACGGTACGGGAAACTTTATCCTGACCGAGATGCGTGACAAGGGCCGGGAGTTTGGTGAGGTACTGGCAGAAGCCCAGGCTCTGGGATACGCCGAGGCTGATCCAACGTTTGATGTGGAGGGGATCGATGCGGCTCACAAGCTGACCATCATCGCATCCATCGCATTCGGTATTCCGCTTCAGTTCGACAAAACCTATACCGAGGGAATCACCAGGATCGAACCTCAGGATGTGGCTTACGCTGATGAGTTCGGTTACAGAATCAAGCACCTGGGGATCACCCGAAAGACCGATCGAGGAGTGGAAATGCGGGTTCATCCGACGTTGATTCCTGAACGGCGGCTGATTGCCAACGTAGATGGCGTCATGAATGCCGTATTGGTAAAGGGGGATGCCGTTGGTCCCACCTTGTACTACGGTGCCGGTGCCGGCTCGGAACCTACCGCTTCGGCGGTCGTGGCGGATGTGGTGGATGTGGCCCGTGCACTGACCACCGATCCGGACAACCATGTACCTCATCTGGCATTTCAGGCCAAGGATCTGTCTGATATGCCGGTTCTCCCCATCGAGGATGTAGAAACGGCTTACTATCTGCGGTTGCAGGTTCGGGATCAGCCGGGGGTGATGGCACGGATTGCCAGTATTCTGGGTGATGCCGGTATCAGTATCGAAGCGATCAAGCAGAAAGAACCCCAGGAGAATGAAGTGGAAGTACCTCTGGTTCTGCTGACCCGACGAGTGAATGAAAGCCGGATGAATCAAGCCATTGAGAAGATTGAGTTGCTGGAGTCTGTCAAAGGCCAGGTGATGCGTATCCGAATCGAGCACCTGGATGGCTGAAGTAACCCATGAGCATTAATGATTCATCGCTTCATCTGCTGGTGCCCGGGTTGCTGGGTCCCATGCCGGCGCTCGCGGAAAAAGACCCGCTACCGTCCTTGCCGGGGTTGGAAACCCTCTTGGCGCGCAGCGAACGAAGTGAATTTCCAGGGCGGGATCTGGAGTCTACGATGATGGCGCTTTATGGCTGGAAGGGCAGTCCGGAGGTTGATCTACCCCTTGGTGCTCTGAGTCGGGCAGGGGAGGGAGCCACACCGGATCAGCGCTACTGGCTAATGGTGGAGCCGGTTCTGCTTCGTCCCGATCAGGACCGTTTACTGCTGTTCGATACCCGGGATTTTGAGTTCTCGGTGGATGAAGCCCGTCAACTGGGTGAGCTCTTTAAGACTCATTTTCAGGATCAGGAATGGAAGCTGGAAATCGATGATGCCCACCGGTGGTATCTTTCGCCCAGTGAAGAACCCGGGCTCTCAACCAGAAACCTGGGTGATGCCTTCGGTAGAAATATGGACATGTTTTTACCCACCGGTTCGGATTCGATATTTTGGCGTTCGCTGATAAACGAAGTCCAGATGTTGTTCTATGAATGCCCGGTGAATCAGAAGCGGGAAGCGGAAGGCAGGCTTCCTGTGAGCGGTGTCTGGTTCTCAGGGGGGGGGTACCTGCCGGCGGAAGTGCCGCGGGTGTTCAATCGGATAGTTGCCGATCATCCATTGGCCCGTGGGCTGGCCATCCGAAGTGGGGCTGAAACTTCTCTTCTCACCCGGGATTGGTCTCTCCCTGGAGAGACTGCCGGGGGTGTGCTGGCTGTTTATTCCCACCTGAAACGACCGGTCTGGCGGGCCGATCCCTATGACTGGCTCGATGCTTTGGCGTCTTTCGAGTCGTGGTTACAGGGTTTGTTGGCCTCTCTGAGGAAACGACAACTCGATGATCTCTATCTGTACCCCTGCAACAACAGCGTCTACCGACTGACGCCCTCCGGAATAAGGAAATTCTGGAAACGACCACGGCCCTTTGCGGGTCGCCTGGATCAGCATGCCTGATGAGCATTCCTGCCGGCGGCCCTGGGCCAGGATTCCTGGGCACCTTGACGCAACGCCATGATCAAAGGCTCTCGGGATCGGGAACTCAGGTAGCCGAAACGTAGCGTCATGGGATAGCTGGTGTGATTCCAGATCACCACCTCGCCTCTTTCCTGCATGGCTATGGCTTCGTCCTCACGAATAAGGGACAAACCAGCACCGGCTTTCACTAATGCATTAATTGCCGCTTCTGAGGAAGAGTAAGCCACGCGGTTGGGCTGATTGACCTGTTCTGAGAAAAGCTGGTCGAATATCTGGCTGTAAGGATTCTCAGAGACTGGAAAGACCCAGGGGAGAGAAGCAACGGTTTCCCAGTCTGCACCCACCACCCGATCCTTCCAGGTAGCTGGCCCTGCAATCACAAATCCAATTTCAGCAAGATCCATCGCTTCAATTTCCTCTTCGGGAAAACGCCCGAAGAAAAATCCGCTGTCCAGGGTGCCATGCAGTATGTCCTCCAGGATATTGCCTGAAACATCCTGGATGAATTGCAGCGCCAGGTGAGGATGATGGCTTGAAAGGGAGGTCAGGAACAGAGACAGGCGCAGAAAGTCGCCATCCGTGTTGACACCGATGCGACTGATACCAACCACTTTTCCTCGCATACTCTTCGCTTCGGCTACCAGGTCCCCTGCTGCACCTAGTACCCGTTTGGCTTTCTCCCTGAGAATTCTGCCTCCGGGCGTCAACTGCATCCCTTTGGGTGTGCGTCGAAAAAGCGTGACTTCCAGTTCCCGTTCCAGTGCTTTTACATGGGCACTCACCGCGGGTTGGCTGGTGTACAGCCGTTCTGCCGCACGAGTCAGATTGCCTTCGTTGGCAACCATCACAAAAGTGCGCAGATGATAGAGTTCCACTGTACTGAAATTTCCTTGTTGCACGTTTGCATGAGCACGAGCTGCCGTCCCCGGAATAATGGGTGGCAGCATGAGTACTATCGGTCAGCAATCAGATTTTCTGAAAGCGAAGTTCTGATTAAACGATTGGAACAGTTTATCAGACAGGACTATCCTGATCCTTATATTGATAGTGTGAGGTGTAATATGACTACGGCAACTTATGGACAGATTCATTCGGGCAGCGTGCCGATGCCCGGTGCTACTGACAAAACAACTTCGATCCCCCAGGGGGTGGTGGCGTTCTTTATGGTTTGCTATCGTCGAGCCAGTCAAAGACGTCAATTGGCAGCGATGGATGATCGTATGTTGAAAGATATCGGCATTAGTCGCGTGGAAGCTCTCGACGAAGCGGCAAAGCCATTCTGGCGTGCCTGAGCAGTCCCGGGAAAGCGGTGGTTGAGCCACCGGGGGGCAGATCGTGGGGTCGCCCCTGTTTCCTGTTTGAGTGTATCTCCCCACGCCCCATGGGCGATCTGTTCCGGAAGACGTGATAAATACCTCCCTGTAGACTTGGCTTTGGCATCTCTGCCAGAGACACTTCTTCCGCAGGCCTCCCATGGGGGGTAGTCTCTGGGGAGTGAGCAGTTACGTTTGAGTTCACTCGGGACGGAAAACCGGATTACCCGGCTGACTGTACAGACCGCTTCCCTGTTTTGGAGGAATGGCTGCTGGAACCGGTGGCGGCAGCTGGGAAGCCTCCAACTCCCTGATTCTCTGCTCGAGCTCACGAATCCGCTCCTGGGAATCGCTGTCGGCGGCGGGAGCCGCTGGGGGTGGGCTGTTGTACGTACTGCCGGGTTGGGGATATCCATGACCTGGGGCACCATATCCGTACCCCTGGGGAGCATACCCGTATCCGGGGGGGCCATAACCGTATCCTGGCTGAACCGGAGCATAGGGGCCGGGATATCCGTATCCCCGATCATCATAGTAGTAATCGCCGTTACGATTTCCTTGCCCGAACCATTTACCCGGACTCATCATGTTGAACGGAGTGAAGTTGGCTGCACTCGCCAGATTGGGTGATACGAAGCCTGAAAGGCCAAGAATTACAAGGGTACCGAGTGATGCTGCTATGGTTTTCACTGACTCAACTTCTCCACAGTTATTGTGATCGACACCACGGGACTGATCCGTGATCCTGGAGTTTGCCGTCGCAGGGCCATTGGCACGATAAAGCCATTAAGGAGCCTGTCCGAGAATAGTGAGTCTACTGCGGAAAAGCTGGATTTGGCCAGATTCTCCGATCATTTTCGTTAAATATGCCTAATATTCGCCTCAAATGATCACATAATCTGGCTCAAACCAGCTTTCCCTCGCTACGGCCCCTATTCTCGGACAGGCTCCTAGGCCTCCTGAATAACACCCTCATGTTATATTCACTGGACGAAACCGACAACAGATTGTTTCAATCCAGCCACTCCACCAGGTAATAGAGCCGAAATCCTTCGGAAGATCTGGAGGGGCCGTACACGATGGCCGGGTAGTGTTTGTTTTCAAGATCGGAATCGGCCAGGGCCTGTTCACCGGACGATTTGATCGTTACACAGTTTTCCGGGAATCGGGTTCTTTGCCTGCGGGGAGCGAAAACAACCGCAAATTGCTTTTCGACCAGATTGCTCTGGGGGTCTATCAATTGTTTAGACATGAAATTAATTCCTAAACGTTTGCCTGGACCTGACGCAACTGCTCATGCCCCTTGGGCGAGCTGTTCCGGAAAACGTCGTAAATACCTCTCTGTAGACCTGGCTTTGGCATCCCTGCCAAAGACACTTCCTCCACAGACCAACCATGGGGAGCTACGCAGTTACGACCTGATAAAAAAGGCTATCTGGAAAATCATTGCACATACACAAGGTGCAAACAATGTGTCAGAACTATGGTGCTGTTATAATCCAGCGGTTTGGGTGGCTGTAAACAGGGTTTCCGGCGGATCGCCAGTTCCTCGAACCAGTTGCCTGCCAGGTAATCGACACTATCGAGGATAAACCAGGATGCAATATATCAGTACCCGGGGAGGTGTGGAACCGATCGGTTTTGCCCAGGCGGTAATGATGGGGCTGGCCACGGACGGTGGATTGTTGCTGCCATCTTCCTTTCCCCAGTTGTCTCGCCAGACATTGGGCGAATGGTCCTCCTTATCCTTCAATGATCTCGCTGTGGAAGTGATGCTGCCCTATGTGGAGCCGGATCTCAGTCGGAAGGAGCTGACAGCTCTGGTCAATCGCTCCTATTCCACGTTCAGTCATGCTGAAGTGACTCCGGTAAAACCCGTGGGAAATCTCCATATAGCGGAGCTGTTCCATGGTCCGACCGCTGCATTCAAAGATGTGGCTTTGCAGTTTCTGGGAAATCTCTTCGAGCTGCTTCTCGAACGTACCGATGGTCATCTCAACATTCTGGGCGCCACATCCGGAGATACCGGGTCAGCCGCCATCTACGGTGTTCGTGGTCAGAAACGAATCGATATTTTCATTCTGCATCCCCACAACCGGGTCTCTCCCATCCAGGAGCGCCAGATGACCACGGTGCTGGATGACAATGTACATAACATTGCCATCAAAGGTACTTTTGATGACGGCCAGCGGATCGTAAAGAAACTGTTCAACGACCTGGAGTTCAAGCAACGGTACCAGTTGGGGGCAGTCAATTCCATAAATTGGGCCAGGATACTCGCTCAGGTTGTCTACTATTTTTATGCCTGGGGTCGGGTATGCAGGGGCGACCTGACAAAAAAGATCAATTTTTCCGTACCCACCGGGAATTTTGGTGATATTTTCGCCGGCTATGTGGCCATGCGGATGGGATTGCCCGTCGAGCGGCTCATCCTGGCCACCAATCGCAATGACATCCTGAGCCGGTTTGTTACTACCGGCGCCTATGAGGCCCGATCTGTTCATCACACGGTCAGCCCGTCCATGGATATTCAAATATCCTCAAACTTTGAACGCTATCTCTACTATTTAGTGGATGAGGACCCGGAACAGGTTCGCCACTTGATGGAGCAGGTGACAACATCTGGAAAAATGGTTGTATCGTCGCTCAAGATGCAAGAGGTCAACAAAGTGTTTACTGCTGCAGCAGTCAGCGAGGAGCAGACTCTGGAGCAGATCCGGCGAACCTACGAGGTCGACGGCTACATCGTGGATCCCCATACCGCGGTGGGTGTCAAAGCGGCAGAAAACACCCCTGGTGCGGTGTGCCTGGCGACGGCTCATCCCGCCAAATTTGGCGATGCCGTCAAAAAAGCTATTGGATCAGAGGCATCTCCTCCGCCTTCCCTCACGGGTCTGATGGAAAAAGAGAGTCGTTGCCAGTTGCTTCCAGCGGACAGTCAGGCAGTGAAAACCTTTATCGAGTCAACACTGGTTACGCGTGCATCGGAAATCAATGAATAAGCAAAATCGACAGGTGAAAATCCTCGACACGACTCTGCGTGACGGGGAACAGACCCACGGTGTCTCGTTTTCCCCACCGGAGAAGCTCAATATTGCCAAAGCACTGCTCGAACAACTTAGGGTCGATCGGATCGAGGTAGCTTCTGCCCGGGTGTCAGAGGGGGAGAAAGCGGCCGTATCCGGTATCATTCAATGGGCGGACTCGGTTGGACTGGCGGACAAGGTCGAAGTGCTTGGTTTCGCGGACTTCAAAAAGAGCGTGGACTGGATCCGGGATGCCGGTGGCCGGGTTATCAATCTACTGGCAAAGGGTAGTGAAAAACACTGCACGAACCAGCTTCAGCAGACCCTTGCCCAGCATGTCGGGGGTGTTCGTAAAACCATCAACTACGCCCACAAGAAGGGACTTGCGGTCAATCTGTATCTCGAGGACTGGTCCAATGGCTACCGTGACAGTCCTGACTATGTCTATGAAATGGTCTCCCGGCTGCAGAATAGCGGTATCAAGCATTTCATGCTGCCGGATACATTGGGAGTGATGACCCCCGATGAGGTCTATGAAAGCCTGACCGATATGATCGCCCGTTTTCCCGACTGTGAGTTTGATTTCCATCCCCACAATGACTATGGACTGGGCACCGCCAATGCACTCGCAGCGGTGAAGGCCGGTATATCTTCCATTCATTGCACCATCAACTGTCTGGGCGAGCGCGCCGGAAACGCGTCTCTGGCAGAGGTAGCGGTAAATCTGAAAGATCGTATGGGGCTGGATGTCTGCATCGATGAGACCCACCTGGTTCGTTTGAGCCAGATGGTGGAGAACTTTTCCGGTAAACGTATGGCTGAGAATATGCCCATCGTAGGAGATGATGTGTTTACCCAGACCAGCGGTATCCACGCTGATGGTGACAAAAAAGGGGGGCTTTATCAGACCGATCTGAGCCCCGAGCGATTCTCCCGGCGCCGCAGCTATGCACTTGGAAAAATGAGTGGTAAAGCCTCATTGCTCAAGAACCTGGAAAAGCTGGACGTCAGCCTGACCGAAGAGAATACAGAGAAAGTCCTGAGACGGGTGGTTGAGCTGGGGGATTCAAAGAAAACCATCACATCAGAAGATTTGCCCTTTATTATCGCCGAAGTGCTGGAAAGCAAGGATTACAATCATATCGAGCTGACGAGTTACTCTCTCACCTCGGGGCTGGATCTTGCATCCACGGCGAGTATCCGTGTACGCATAGGGGATGCCGTGGAGTTGTCCGCGGGTTCCGGTAACGGAGGATTCGATGCTTTTATGACCGCCATCGGAAAAGTGCTCAAACGCCACGAAATCAGCCTGCCCCGTCTGGTGGATTACGAAGTCAGAATTCCCAGAGGCGGACGCACCAATGCGCTGACTGAAGCCACCATTACCTGGCAGGACGAGAAAGATATTTTCAAGACACGAGGTGTGCACTCCAACCAGGTGTTTGCGGCCATGAACGCCACCATGCGCATGATTAATATGCGAATCCACAATCAGCAGTAAACAGCCGTCCCTATCGATTTCCGGCAGTACCCGGTGCTGTTGACCGCAATCTCCCCGGTCAGACATGTTCTGGCTGGGGCTGAATGACAGAATGGGAATTACTTCAAATTTCCTGCCATGCGGGTGGCAGCTGATTCAAGTTTAAGTTCGGTTCTGCCGACATCCGGTTATTGAAATCAGACGGGTGAGGTAGCTTGCTGAATGGAACGTAGTGACAGACTAAACCAGGCTATGGATGCCTGTGCGCAAAGACTGGACAGTCTGAACAAGTTGTTTCCAGACCTGGCCACCTCCGTCAGCAGCAATGCGGTGGAGGACTGGAAAAACAAGAGTAAACAGACCGAAGTGCGTTCAAAACCATCCGGGGGTGTAATACCCAAAAAGCAGGCCTCCCCTTATCCGGTAAAGAAGATCAGAAAACGGGCCTTGGAGCTGCTACAGGCCAATGGTCTTGATGAGGTCCTGGAAAGTGTTCAGGAAGAGTTTGGTCTCACCTTGAATATGCCCAAATTGATTCATCTGATCGGCAATACAGCCTACCGGGCGGCGTTGCGCAAAGATGCAAAACTGATGCTGGACAACGCAGTCAACTATGAGCAGATTGCCAGTCTCTGGAATGATCTTGAGCGACCGGCCTTCGGCTCCCCGAATTGGAATTCTCAAAGTGTTTCGGTACTGGTGGGTTCCGGAGGCTAGCTGCCCGGGGATCCGAGAACAGTGAAGTGGCGTTCTCTGCTCTGTTTTCCTCAGGGAAATGATCAGGGAAGCCATGATTTTCCATATAGTTCAACTATGATTCACACAGTGAAGTCAGTCTCTTATGAACGGCTAAATGAAATCTGACAGTACAGAAAAGTTCGATGTAAAGTCATTTGCTCTTGGGCTTCGGCAGGATATCGAGCAGAATCGTATTCGTCTGCCCACACTGCCAAATTTGTCACTGGAGGCGCTGCTGATCGTAAACGATTGTGGCAGCTCGATGGCGGATATTGCCAAAATCGTGTGTAAGGATACTTCCATGGCGACCCGCCTGGTTCGTTATGCCAACAGCCCGCTCTACGGCGGCACCAGTACGATCATCACAGTGAAAGGGGCAATCACCCGTATCGGGGTGGATGCGGTGAGAAACGCCCTGCTCAGCCTGGCGATGCATGATGTCTTCACGACATCTTACCAACCGATTCAGGAAAGAATGGAAAGGCTGTGGGCCCACAGCGTCTCCGTTGCCATCCGTGCTGTTATTCTATCCGGATATTTCAAGGCACTGGATCAGGGTGAAGCGATGCTCGCCGGGTTGATTCACGACGTTGGATCGATTCCGGTACTCATCAAGGCGAAAGACCATCCCATCTTGCTGGAAAAAGAGAAAAACCTCGACAAGCTGGTTTTCCACCTCCATTCGTCAATGGGCAAGTTCATACTTTCCCAATGGAATTTTGACCCTTCCCTGGTAGAGGTGGCCGCGGTTCACGATAGTCTGAACAGAACCAAGGCGAATCAGGACGTTGACTACATCGATATTGTGCAGGTTGCCAATATTCTCAGCTACGACGGCTCAGAACACCCTTACACCAGGATAGACCAGAACAGAATACCTTCGTTTCAGCGGGTTGGACTCGATTTGATAGAGGAAGTACGGGAGAAAATAGCCGCCGGAGCTTACGACAACGAGCTGGGGGCTGCGCTTCACTGAGGTACTGCCCGTTTCGAACTGACAGCAGAAGTGATGATCAGGATTATTGATCCATCAGTAGTTTAAAGCTTATCAGCAGGCTTACAACGACGATCAACGGACGGATGATTCGTGCTCCGTTGCGAATGACCAGACGTGCCCCCAGGCGTGCCCCGATCAGCTGACCCCCCGCCATGATCAGCCCGATACTCCAGACACAGTGTCCGGCGACGGCAAAGAACAGCAGGGAGGCGACATTGCTGGTTAAATTGAGTACCTTGGTATGAGCTGTGGCTTGAATCAGGTTGAATCCCAGCAGGCCCACAAATCCCGCAGCAAAGAAGGAACCGGCACCGGGTCCGAAAAAACCGTCGTAAAACCCTACGCTGATTCCAATCGTCAGAGCAAAGAGACGATGGCTGATCCTGCTTTCGCCGGAATCTGTTTCGTGCAGACGTGGTCCGAACCAGAAATAAAGCGCCGTCAGGATCAGAAGAATCGGGATCACCTGGGTGAGAAAACCAGGGTTCATGTATCTCACCAGCAAAGTACCCGAGGCCGATCCAACGAAGGTGCAGGCGATCATGAAGCTGATTTCGGAGAGTTTGACCATGTCCCTGCGGATGAAGTAGAGACTGGATGAGAGTGTGCCGAAAGAGCCCTGCAGTTTGTTGGTTGCCAGTGCTTCGGTAGGTGCCAGCCCTGCGGCAAGCAGTACCGGCAGGGTGATCAGTCCGCCTCCTCCGGCTATCGCATCCACCAGACCGGCAATCAGGCCGGTGGCAAACAACAGCATCATCAGGTCCAGACCCAGAGAAGGATCAGTCATTATGGGAAAGCAGGCAATCTCACTGGAAAGATTGAACTATAACACTTTCCCGGCAGCCTGGTTTCCCGGGGGATATCTCATCTCATGATCGGCAGTCTGGTCAATCTTCCGGTGAGTTGGAGGGAAAGCGGTTCGAGCCAAAACGAATCACCAGGACGGCCAGACTGAGAATAAGGATAGCCCCTGTGATCGTCAGGATGTGCTGATCGGGCATGGTTTTGATATCGATGGTCAGCAGCCGGGTCAGCGTAGTAATGGCAACATAAATAAATAAGAAATATCAGGATAATCGGG
>JAAELC010000009.1 GCA_024227135.1 Gammaproteobacteria bacterium | reverse complement strand
GCTCGCACCTCATAGGAGATAACGTCCCCCATTGTAAGCTGACCTGATTGCAATGGAAATACCAGTTCCCAATACTCATCCATTTCCTGGAATAACCACGGGCCCTGAGTCATGCCGCCATTTATGGAAAACTCCATCTCAACCCTGTCTATACCAACTTCGTCTTCAGATTCGGCGATCAGCAGCGGAGGCCAGATTCCAAGAGTCTGATCGGTCAATGGAGTGTGAAACAGGGTGGGAGGTGTATTGTCCACCCCAACATTAAAGGCCCAGGGATTGGTTGAACCCCTATGAGGCATGGTGATGACGAATTCATTTTCGTCACCGGCTTCCAAATAATATTCAACAATTCCGCCCATGTTGGCACCTGGAATCAAACCCATGAATTGATCTCCTTGAAGAGGAGTCAGGGCTTCCTGCTGCCAGGGTCCGCCATCAAGGCGCCAGTATAAAAACAGGGTATTGCTGTCCAGACTGACCCGGTCCGAAATAGTAGCCATTACTTCATAGGGACCCACAGTATTTTCAGTACTTGGCAACGGCTGGTGAGCGATGGTTGGGCCCCAGTAACTTAAAGCCGCCACGGCATCGATAATCCCCCAGCCAAGGTCATTGTCAGGCTCCCTGTTCTGGCTGGCACCTTCCCTCAGGGCATCGCGTAATTGCATGGGCGTAAGAGTTGGAATGCGTTCCAGCAACAAGGTGGCTACCCCTGCGACCTGAGGAGTGGCGAAACTGGTTCCGTTTGCGGCCATGAACATGTGATCATCGAAAGGGGCAGCAACCCGATTTCCCACACCCAAAGCACAGACGTCGGGTTTGATGCGGCCATCAAAGGTGGGGCCGGGAGAGCTGAAACTTGCCACTGTTCCAGAAATATCAACCGCACCAACGGTTACAACACTGTCACCATCTGCCGGAGCGGTGAGGTGAGGCCATTCTGCATTATTGCGCTCATTGCCCGCACTGGTAAAGACCGACATCCCCCGACCAACCGCCATATCGGCAGCCCGGGTTATCAGAGCCGTGTTTCCATCCAAATCGCTGTATTCGTACCAGTAGTAATAACCAAGACTGGAAGTGACAATATCGGCACCAAGTGATTCCACCCATTCAATGGCAGCTATCCAATTGTCCTCTTCAATCGGAGTTTCGTCACCTGTGTCTTCGGTCATGGCCAGAATTGCTGAGGCTCCAAAGGCAGGGCTTATTAGGTTGTTTTCACTGAATCCCATGATGGAAGACAGAACCTGGGAGCCATGATGGTACTGTGAATCATCGTCGCCGGATTCCCACTGCACGCTGTCATCGTTGTGCACAAAATCCCACTGAGCCAGAATTGGAACATGTTGCAGACAATCATGCGACAGGGTGAAACCAGCATCCAGAACAGCCACCACCACACCATCACCGGTCAGGCCTGTGTCATGAATTGGAGGAAGGTTGATAAGTTCGGCTGCTCCCAGGCTGGCGCCGTAATTGAAATTCCAGCGATCATCGGCCTGATTTTTTTCGCTTTCCGGGGATTCCAGTTCCCTGTCCGGAAAAACCGGAACAGTCGTTCTGCGGAACTGGGCAATTCGATCAACCTTTCTCACTGAAGGGAGATTGGCAATCCTTCGTATCTGTTCTGAGGTGGCGTTGAAGCTGGCAGCATTAAACCAACGTGAAATGCGTCGGGGTTCTGCCCCTGTAGCCTCAACTTCAGCTAAATACTGTGCTGAAAGGGGTAAATCCCGGACATCTGTTACCGATTGACCAGCTGGAATTACCCTAAAACGCCTGGCCAGGGTTTTTGGAGACAGAAGAGCTTCTTCCACCGCCAAGGCTGCTACCAGATCACTGTCAGCCATTCCCTTGTCATGGAATTCCACCCAAATTCCCAGAGGATATAGTTTT
>JAAELC010000008.1 GCA_024227135.1 Gammaproteobacteria bacterium | reverse complement strand
TTTTCCTATCTGATTGTATTCACTAGATATATAGCTTCTTGATAGACAATAGCTGCCAGCACTGTTGTGGAAAGTACTTACCCATTATTGCGCCAACAGAGTAGGGATACCCTCCGTAAGAAGTAGGGTTTTAACTAAGTGATCACGAATAGGTAATTCGCTAGAGTGGGGTTACGAATATTGAAGAAGGCTCGACCACCGTTTGCGTATTTGCGTCAGGTTGACCGGGAAACAACAATATTAAAACAGAGTGCTAAGTAATGAAAAATATTCAATTAAACAAAGTCTTATACATAACCAGATTAGCTAGGAGAGCCCTGACATGAGAAACAGCCCACGAAATGTTATGCAACATGTAATCAGGTTCCTGGTGCTGACCAGCGGATTGCTGGCGGTGACAATAGTCCAGGCGGGCAGCTTTATCCTGAATGTTGTCGACCCAGCCGGGGCTCCCGTAAGCGGATTCCGCTGGGTGTTACAGGAAGATACCACCTACCATCCGGTACCGGGTGTGGGCGGTGACCCCGACATTCTCTCGTTTAATTTCCACAAGAGCTACCATCCGCCCGCTCGGGACTTTACGACCGGCGCCGGTGTGAAAGGCAACACCGATGCTGACAGCACAGGTACCATCAGCAATGTGCTCGATGGTAACTATTACCTCTCGGTGCTGCCGTACGCCGGTTACAGCATCAGCGGTGCGCCGCTGGTGATTGATGGAGGAGCGGGTACCCAGACCGTCACAGTGACGGTGCAGAAACACCCCATCCCGACCGCCCAGATTGCGATGTACATGTTCCATGACCATTACCCCATCAACGGCGCACCGGACCTGCCGGAGGAGAGCCAACCGCCTGAATTCATCGACGATGGGATGGGTGGTCTGATGCCAAACCCCAACTATGTGGACTGGACCCAGTTCAGCCTGTTCCTCGAAGAGCCCGGCGGGAAATACGGCATCGCCGGCGGCCAGGTTATTCAGGACGCCTTCGGTAATGCGCTGGGCACGACCTATCAAAAGGGCTGTGATGAGAACGGCCAGCCGGACGGGGATCCCACCACGAACTTTGGCTGTTTCGATCCCGACGGGGCGCCCATTATTCTCGTTGAAGGCGACGGCACCATCCACCCGAACGCGGACGGTACCCTGCTGGTACAGAACCTGGTGCCGGGCAAGTACGGCATTATCATGATCCCGCCGACCAACTCGAACTGGCAGCAGACCAGCACTATCGAGGGCAGCAA
>JAAELC010000007.1 GCA_024227135.1 Gammaproteobacteria bacterium | reverse complement strand
GGAGGATATGATGCCCGGTTTCAGTATCACGCGTTTCTGCCAGTGAAGCCCAGCCGACGATGGCACAGTCCCGGGCTGCGGCCAATTCACGTTCACGGCGCATGGCTCGAATTTCCTCACTGCGAAACCGGACCAATGCCAACAGGGCAAAAGAGGTCACATAGACCACCATTGCCGAAGATGGGGAAATGAAGATGTGGTAGGATGTAAACAGGGTCATGGCCCCTAAGGGAATAAGAAAAGGAGACCGAACAGCATTCCCCCCGCTGCCCAGGTTGGAAA
The DNA here is from genome assembly GCA_024227135.1 of Gammaproteobacteria bacterium. Lineage (GTDB taxonomy): Bacteria > Pseudomonadota > Gammaproteobacteria > Chromatiales > Chromatiaceae > JAHEHQ01. The sequence continues at coordinate 494 of JAAELC010000007.1, read as the reverse complement.
ACGTAACACCACCGTCAAGGCCAGCACCACCACCAGAAATGCGGAGGCTCCCTGAGCACCGGTGGCCCAGGCAGGGACAGCGATAAATTCCTCATCCAGGATGGCCCCGGCGATCGAAGCATGGACTTCAACGCCGGCAAAACGACGCTCAAACGGGGTAGGATGGGTATCCTTGAGCCCCTCGGCTGAGGAGCCGACAAAGACGATTTTGCCTTGAAAGGTTTCTGCCGATATTTCTCCATCCAGAATATCTGCCGCGGAAACGGAACGATAGGTTCCTGACGGTCCACGAAAACGCACGGCGAGATTCCCCTGCCGGTCAACAGGGATACGGGTATCTCCTATTGCAATGGAAATCATGCCCTCGGGACCGGATTCAAGAATCACCGAGGACTCCTGCCTGGATTGCATCACCGCGGCCAGTGCCAGGGATGGAAAGAGGGTTTCACCGTAACGGATAAATAAAGGTGCTCGCCGAATAACTCCGTCAGCAT
>JAAELC010000006.1 GCA_024227135.1 Gammaproteobacteria bacterium | reverse complement strand
TAGCACTTTCGAGGAAGCGCTGAACTGATTCGGACGTAGGGTTGTTACGGAATATCCCAAAGCACATCACGTGTCTCGAGTAGTGGTCGATGACCACCGCCACGAAGAGCATAGAGTATGTTATTGATCGGGATCAGCTAAATGGTGACCCCAAATATTCCTTCGATCGAGACTCGCCGGACGGTCGTACTGTACGAGCAGCGGAACCCTGCAATGTTATTGGATTCCCAGCCGTTCACGACCTTCACCATGTCTATCTTCCGAAGGCTGCGCGAATATTCGGGACGGACAGGGTTAACAGAGCCTTCAAAATTTGCCGGTCAAGAGGCATTGATAGCCGATATCTCGGCCAATCAACTCACCGGAATTGCCCATCACGAGCGGGGTCACCATTTAGCTGGCTCCGGTCAACTAGCTGCATTATTTTCTTCATAGCGGAGCCATGATTATTGACTTCTGGTCGCAAAGCATCGGGTTCAGACCGAACACACACCCTCAGTTTTCATTCCGGCGGTGACGAAATCGCTGCCGATCCGCACCAGTCACCCTTCGGGATCAAGGCGGTGGGAACTACCCCAGACGGGGGAGATACCCGGCCCCTGGCTCTTGATAAGCCCCATAAAAACATCGGCACCCTGCCATGGCCAAGTGTTGCCGTTCGCTTTTGTAGCGCCGCCTGGGTGCGATGGACGGTGTTTGTCCATTGCGAACAGGTGGCTACCTTTGCGATCAGCCTCACAGATCTATGGCTCCTCCCGCGTGGGAGGTCCAACCCATTTCTGGTCTCATGACAGGGGCACACCGTTCAAAACTCTCTACTCCACGATGATGATGAGGGATGCGACGGCGGCCAATCAGATCTGGTGGTTATCAGCCAACCCCATACCGAGCACACCGCCGCGGCCCCGTTACTTAACCGTTCATGTAAATGCCTTGTTCACGTCAAACGACACTTGGTCACGCAGGATATAGTAGCAGGCCCGAGCGAGCTTGTGAGCCACCGTCTTGATGGCGACGATACTGTTGGTATGGGCCGCTTTGCGCTGGTAGTAGCGCCGAACTCGCAGGTTGTAACACACCGCAAAATTCGAACAAGTTTTCACTACCTTATCGATCAGCGATCCGCCCAGGCCATCGTATACCTTGAACGTTCTCAACGCCTGAATCAGGTCGGATCATCCACCCCAGGCTTGGTATTTTTCCACCGCAATCCCAGCGTCAATCAGAAAGGCAGCAACCGCAGTGGTCAGAGACAATACAGCTATCCAGACCGAAGCACTTCCAGATGCCGCAGCAGCCGCTGCGGCAGCAACTACACTGGCGACCACACCGATTTTTTCGAGCTTTGACATACTTGAAATTAGAAGCCCTACCACTTTAGGTAGTCCAAAAACCTGTTTAGCAAACTTCAAGGCCGCCTGAAGCTTGGCTGTTTTACTAATTGCTCCACCGATCCCTCTCATCGCTCTTGCATTTTTTGCGATAGACCTTGCCGCGGAAGATGCAAGTGTGGTGGTCGCCTTCCCGGCAGCTTTCTGGAGTCTGGCCATGCGCACACCGGATGCTGCGATCAGTATTGCAACTATATCGACAACCACCTGAGCAGCAGCAATCAAAAAGGCCAATTTCTTTGAATCTACTGCTGCTTTTCCCCTACCTGCAGTTAGCGGTACGCGTAAAAACTCATGCCCGTTTATCTTGTGTGAGAAAAAGTTGTCCGTTTCATTGATCTGATACTCTGTCTTGATGAAGCTTTCAAGCAGCACATCTGAGTCGGGTGCGACCGGATCAGGATTTAGCATTTTCCATTTTATTTCCGCAGTTTCCTCATCGGATAAGTCAGCCAGTTCAGCGCCGAACTCACTTTCCTGTAGTTCCTGCCACGCCGATTCTATCAGTAATTTCTGATCTTCCTCCGTAAGTGCCTTACAGCTCCAATCTGCAGATTCCTGCTCGGAAGCCGCTGCCATTGAACTACTAAGAAGCTTAGGTTTCTCTTCCTGATCGAGTAAGTCGATTGCATCAAGCTCGCTCAACGCAGCCACATCAAAGTACTCAGCGTCATAATAGATATTTGTCTGGGTGTCTTGTTTCATTAGATCCTCTCTCACCTGAAAAATAATCAGTACAAAAGAAGCTGCATAACACCCATCAGAGCCGGTGTGGCTTGCTTCAGTTTCAGGTGCATTGCCGCGTCGGATGGATCCTCCGGGTCGAGACCATTCGCTATTTCGTACGTATCAGAAAGTCCATCGCCGTCGTCATCATCATCTTCCACCAACCCCAGAGCAGACTGACAGTTTGTGTCACAAGCTGGATCGAATTCATTGGGCATTCCGTCGCCATCAGTATCCAGGCTGACGCCAGCAGCATAAGGGAAAGCATCATCACTATCTGCCACACCGTCGAAATCGCTGTCTATCCCCTCCAGGCCATCACAGGGATCGCCAATGCCATCTCCATCGCTATCCAGCTGGTAGGGATTGCCTTCGCCATCGAAAAGGTAACGGTTGCTGCTATCCATTTCATAGGGATTGGGATAATTCGGGCAGTTGTCGTCGTCGTTGAAAACAAAATCGTTATCGGCATCCAGATCACATGCGTTACCCAGTCCATCCAGATCGATATCGATCTGGTCGACATTGGCCTCATTAGGACAGTTATCTGCATCGTTATCGACCGAATCACCGTCAAGGTCCGTATCGCAACTGTCACCTTGACCATCATTATCCATATCTAGTTGCCCGGGGTTGGCCAGGTTCAGACAATTGTCAGCCGAATCCCCTACACCATCGTTGTCCTCATCGTTATCGCATGGATCCCCAAGCCCATCACCATCGCTATCCAGTTGCGTAAAGTTACTAAGGAACGGGCAATTGTCATTCTCATTGAAGATACTGTCTCCATCAATATCCAGATCGCACTCATCACCTCTGCCGTCATTATCCTGGTCATCCTGAACCACGCTCCCTCCTGGCAGCGTTTGGCCACTGGCGACCACACGACACAAGTCTTCGGGATCAAGGATGTCATCGTTGTCATCGTCATTGTCACAGGCATCACCCTGGCTGTCGCTATCGGTATCCAGCTGATCGCTGTTTTGCACAGCAACGCAGTTATCCTGTACATCGACGACGTCATCCCCATCCGAATCGACTGGCGGGGAATAGGCAAGTTCGCCAAAGATGCCAAAGTACCCTTCGTGTGAGTATTTCTCGTTGGGGTTGCCCTGCAACGGGGTCGTTTGATGACGATAAAGTGAGGTGCCATCCTGGTCAAAAAACTGTGGCGCAGGCAGCCTACCGAAGATACTGTCCAGTGCGCCACTAAATATGTCCGCAAATATCGTCCTGATGTCGCTACCCAGTTCAGCAACTGCCGCGAGGCAGGCAGACGTCGTAGAGCCCAGCGTACAACTATCAAAATCCAGGCTGATAAACCTGATATCCCAACTGCCCGTGTAGTTGTAACTCAGATAGGGATCCTCAGCGACACCGGAGAATTGGTATGATTGCCTGCCCTTGGTCGACATAACGAAGCGGGCTACCACCCTGTCATCCGATGTATCGGTTATCTTGATTTCGATCTTGGGTGCAACAAAAAACAGGGGTGTATTGGTTGCAACCGGACGCCAATCCTTTGGCATCCACGTAAATGGGGTTACGGTAACATTGGAAGTGATACTCACCGAATGCAGGCCCATATCCGCAAATAACGGACTCCAGCGCGCCAGGCTCAAGCCATTCATGGCCACGGGGCTATCTTCGGTAGCCGAACCCAGTGGAGTGATACCCAAGTCCCCATGGCTGGGTAAGAGATTGATTTCCATAAGACGTTTGTAGTTGGAGGCGATAAGGCGGTTCAGGTAACGCGTATTGAGCAGCATCGCCACGTCGAACCCCCACCCATCAGGTGTAACTGCGTCCTCAAAAAAGTCGACAACCCGGTCATCTGCATTATCGATATCCAGGTTGGTGTACAACTCTGATGGTACATCGGCGATCGCCAGCGGCTCGACGTCAACCGACTGCGTCAGCACAAAACCGTCTCTGAAATGCATACTCGAACCGATGAAATCCAGTTGTACGTCTGTAAAATCATCAGGCGAAGCACCTGTTTCAACCGGTTGGAAGAGATTCTGCAACAGCCGCCGCATACTTCGACTATCAGTACGCGGATGGTTGGTGAATTCGTTCCATGTCAGCTCGAACAATTCCAGTGTTTCAGGTCGGAACTGCTCAAGTAGTCCCTGTGCTTCGGTTTCAAGATCCGGTACATGCTCTTTCCAGGTCTCGCTGACACAAATACTGTCATTCGGAAGATCGGCACTTGTCGAAACCAATGAAAGGTCGGTGGGCCCGGTATCGGAAAAGATCAACTCTTCCGGGCTGGAGGATTTGGGGGAGACGGTGAACAGACGATGATTCTTCTGGGGCAAAGCCTCCGGGTAATCAGCCAGACAGGTGCTGCAGACTTCCTCTGCAGCAAGGGTTGCATTGGGACAACTGAGAAACTTCGCCAAGTCGGGCTCGGCATCGATACTACTCTGATTTACCTTCACTTTCGGCCTGCCGATGCAATGATTACGATCGGAGGCATAACGTATCTCCAGATCAGTCAACTTGATGTCAACCATCGCAAGGAGATCGTCAAATGTGACATCGGAGAATAGTGAGTCGGTGTAACTGCCGCCCACGGTCAAGGGGTGGATAAACAGGTCGACTTCAGAAAGGCGGTCGATAACCTGGGACTTCATAGTGGCATCGATGCCATTGAAGCATACTTCGAAGTCGTTGGGTTTGGGTATCGACTTGACACAGGAGGCCTCTACGGCGGCACATATCCCCAGGCACGCCACTCCCGCAGGGGGAAAGGCAGCACCAGTAGCTGCCAGGCAGACACCCGTTGCCGCCTGGCAGTTTCTCGAAGCAATCTGGTACGTGGTATAGAACACAGCCGCCTCTGCATAGGCAATCGCATACTCTCGCGTTTTTTTGATCGCAGGGACGTCCTTTACAGGCAGACACATCCGGTCGTCAAACTCGATGGATTTTTGGTTATCCACCTCAATGAGATTGGCCTCCATGGCGTCATTAAACGCATTGACCGACTCGAACGGTAACGTTTCGGCATGGGTCAGTTCGAGCTTATCAATAGCATCCGGTGACAGCTGAATAGTAAGGGGGGAATCGCTCTGTGCAGCGTTGGGTTCGAGACCCATCTCTGCGCCATCGATCAATACCACTTCATCAATCGCTCTTATCGTATTTCCATCGCGGTCCTCTCCCTGCACCAGCAACCTGAAATGCAGCACTGGCTCATCAGCCAGTGTGAATGGTGGATCAAACTCTCTAAAGTCCACTTCGACGGGGCTGTTTCGAACAGGCACGTAAATGGGATCGCCGGTTTGCGGATTGGTGGCACCCGTCTCTTCCAGTGTGAAGGCCGGAAGCCAGGTGGCGCCACTGTCCAGGCTGAAACTGTAGTCGAGCTCATTGTGCCCGTGAGGCACATTGATACCAACCTGCATCAACGCCTTTCTGTAATAGTGACTCGGCAGGAAAACACCATCCTGGGGCAACACGAGATCAAGCGTACCATCAGTGGGTTGAAGCCAGCCGACGTAGACACCTAGATCACATACGTCCCCAATGCCATCCTCATCAGTATCTTCCTGGCTATCGTTGCTGACAAGGGGGCAATTATCGACATCGTTCAGGACACCATCACAATCAGTATCGTCAACACAACTTGCTGTGGCCTGGTTCACAAACAGAGCGAATAGGAGAGTCCCCAGCAGCAATTGGTTACGCAGATGAAAAAAATATTTCCTCATAATGGAATCAACCTGTTGGGGTCCCGAAACCTGTGTTCGACATTGTCAGGTTCGTTTCTCTTTTTGACCTATCTACTCACCCCCCATGGGCGGTCTGTTCCGGAAGACATCGTAAATACCTCCCTGTAGACTTGGCTTTGGCATCCCTGTCCAAAGACACTTCCTCCAGAGCCCCCCCATGGGGGATGGTCTCTGGAGGGTGAGCAGTTACTTTTTGACATACTAGAGGGCGCTGTCGACAGCCGGACTACACCGTATAAATACTAGTCCAGTTCAGCATTCCGCTTTATTGCCGATGCGAGTACTGAGGTTCCCAAGTTTCTTCCACCACAAACACCCTTCCAACTGATCACCGTGGGGGTTCCCACCACGTTAAGCAAAAACCGTCCCAACTTCTTCCCAAACACTGGGACAACCCGGGGACAACCCCTAGATCCACCGATGCATTTTGAAAGCATAAATGCCTTGTTCCCAAATGTCGAGAGGTACCCTGGGTACTGAAATAGTGCCAAGGACTAATGGGGGACAAACTAAAATGACACTCACTCAAGCTTCCAGAGTTTGATGTTTTTTCTGAACAGCCAGAAGAATCATTCCAGAATCAACAGGATTGCAGGAAGCCAGCCAATACTGCCATCACTGTCCAGCATTTGCGCCCGATGTGCCAGACAGAGATCGTGGGGATCGTCCGGGCAAGGGTCATACGCATCGGTATATAGATCCCGATCGCTGTTCGGATTCGATGGATCGGTGCGCACAGATGGCCAGACTTGGAGTTCCTGGCGATTATCGAGCCCGTCGTCATCGGTATCATCGAACGGATCCAACAGACGACCGTATTCCGGCTGTGACAAGGTTGGCCCGAGAAAAGGAATGGCGATACTCAGATAGCGCGCCAACGCTGCATCGGCGCTTTCCGTGGATGCAGGTCCTGCCGGGACGGCAGCCAGGCTTTAGCAGACCAGTCATCGGCAGCCGGGCTGTCCTGTGGACTCCCCGTCCGCAGGATCAGGGGTGAACCGCCCGGCACCCGGATACCAGGCAGGTGTCCGGTTTCCAGATCGCTGGCGGCACTGGAACAACGCCAGCGCGGTGCGAGGTCCTCTTCCGACAGGTTCAACAGTTCCAGCGTTTCTGCAGCCGGCAGATCGTCAAGGTCGTACGCCTTGCGCCAATCGAGTGTCAGCACGGTGAGCACGGTCAGGTCCACCTGCGGCAATGCCTGATCAGCATCTTGCCAGACACGCCCACTGAGCAGATATTCGACCTCATACAGGCGCGATGCTGTCGGTCGATCGGCAAAGAACCGCGACGGTTCGTCAGGGTTCAGACCTCAACACCATGATGACATCATGGGATTATAACTCATTGTTTATTGGTTGGTACTGAGGTGTTTCGGCAATAATTGGACATCGTGTAGCGCTCCAGATAGCCAGAACACCCAATGTCTGAGTGGAAAAAAGCCAGTTTTCCTCCGACTCATCCTTTCTTTATCAGCCCCCCGTTTAGGAACCAACTACCGGTCGACAGATCGACCGCTGCCCGTTTTTTCGCCTCATTAGACGGTTCCGAGCACACCATAAAGAAGATAATTGGACAACTGAATCTGATATCATATTAAATACACATAATAACTTGCATATCAGTAAACATATAAAATATGTTTCTTATACTATCCATTTAGCCGGTGCATAAAATGCTTCAAGGTGATCTCCTTAATGAACAGGATGATCACGAACAAAGATGCTCGTTGGGGAATGGTTTTGTATTGGCGTTTTCCGATGCTGAAAAAAGGCAGTGCAAACTACTTCACTACGATAACCCGATCAAACTCGTCGACCTGTCGGATAAGGTGGCCAAAAAGCTTCTGGTCATCGAAGTAGTCGAACTGAGGGTCAACCAATCGCGCTTGGCGGATGCCTTGGAGATCTCCCGGCAAACTATCCATAACTATCGGGAAACACACAAGTATTTCGGAATGGAGGGATTGGTCCACGGTTATAATCCCGCGGACAGCAAAAGCCTGGAGGTGCAACGGAAGTTACATGGCTCCGAGCGTGCTCAGGGCAACAAGGCCGAGCAGGTCGCGGCGATTCGTGCGGAGAAAAGAGGGGCTGAGAAAGCACAACAGGCATCAATTCAGGCCGCTATGAACTTCTCGTTCGGGGAGAATGATCTCTCCCGGAAAGTAGCGGCAGAGCAACAGCCTTTTTCACAAAACCATGCCTGGGAGGCAACCCGTTATGCCGGTCTTTTCCTGTACTGGATTGCGCTGATCGCACGCTGGAACTGG
>JAAELC010000005.1 GCA_024227135.1 Gammaproteobacteria bacterium | reverse complement strand
GTCTTCGTGTCCGTAAGCTTGCTCTTCACTCAAACCGTAGCTATTGCTACGCTTTTCGCTCCAGAGCGGCGCTTACGAACACCAGTCCGCAGGTCTTACCAGGGGGCGAGATGATCACGCCGAGATTTGGATTCACAAAGGATTTTGCGAGGGAGTGGAATAACCTTGTGTATTTCCGACTGAGCAAAAGTTTTTGTGGATTCAAAGATCGAGTGAGGGCTCGTCCATCTGGTGAGACAGGCGGGCTCCGCCCTGCGCCTGCTCCCGTGATCCCGGTGAGAAATGCGGGCTGGTCAGACCTGCCGCGCCTTTCGACGTCCTGGATGACTTGATATGTGCCTGAATCCCGTCTACATACCAGGTATAACTTTCGGATTGAGGCGATCATGCGATTTCTTGGACTTATTATCACGCTGGCGATTATCGGCTATGCTATTCACATCTATCTGGACTCCCCAACGGATAGGAATGCCGAAATCAAACCAGAACAGCAGATCGATCAGGCCACGCAGGCTGCCGATCTAATGAATCAGGCACTGCAGAGGCAGCAGGAAAAATTCGATCACACCAATTAGATTTCGATGGCTCGATGTGTCCGTTCCT
>JAAELC010000004.1 GCA_024227135.1 Gammaproteobacteria bacterium | reverse complement strand
CTGCAGGGAGGATTTTACGGCGTCTTCCGCAACAGATTGCCTGGTGCGGGATGAGTAGTCACGCTCAGGCAGCAGGGGAGGGATAGTGTCGACTCGCGTACTCAAGGCCATGCCACTGGACAGGGAGACGTTTTCACCCTATGGGGATGTCATCGAAACCGATGGAGCCGCTCAGTTTGGAATCAATGCCGGAACAATCCGGCGATTCCATGATTTAGCCACCGTCGATGTAGGGGAGGCACCCCCTGCCAGGGTCGCTATCAGTATTACCAGATCACTGCAGTGTATTACTCTGCCCTATAGAATACCTCTGCTGGAACGGCACCCCCTGGGATCCCAGGCCTTCTTTCCCCTGGATCACGAACCGGTGCTTATCGTGGTCGCCTCTCCGGGAAATAAGGTCAGTCCCGGTGACGTGAAAGCGTTCCTGACCAATGGCAGGCAGGGATTCAATTATCATCGCGGGGTCTGGCATCTCCCGTTGATAACACTCAAGGTAGCCCAGGAGATGCTGGTTATCGATCGGGAAGGACCAGGGAACAATTGTGAGGAGTTCATCTTTGCAGGTGATGAACTCGTTCTTGATCTATGAGTTGTTGGTCATCGCCTGGCAGGTGAGTTTAGTCCCGACCCTGGCGCCACCCCTTCAAAACCGGGGGATGGAAAGCGTGTTACCGTCACAAGCCGGTATCGAGAAAATCTCCATAATCCTTTTTTACCGCTGCCGTGCAGGTATCCACGAAGCGGGCGCCATGCTCGGGTCGGGCAAGGGAGGGGTCGGATCGAATGCGGCCATCCGGAAAACACTGACGGAAATCTGTCGCATCGGTAGGAAAGCGTCGGTAGGGTGGAAGCGTTTCAAGCACTGCGGACTTAATATGATCGGTAAAGGCAAACTGGGTCACTGCAATTTCTGATGGGGTGGCATGATGGCCTTCTTTGTCACCGTAGAGTTCGCGGGCGAGTTTCGCCACTTCGGGCATGGCGAACCAATTGGCCAGTTTACAGCGGATACCCGGGGACTCCGTATCTGAACTGAAACTATGGTCAGCATAGATCTCTGCGAAAGCGGCCTGTACCGTATTGATATTGCCGCCGTGGCCATTGAGAAAATAGAAGCGTCGGAAACCGTTTAGGCGCAATGAATTCACATAGTCTTGCAACAGGGCTATCAGTGTGCCGGGCCGCAGGCTGACGGTGCCCGGAAATGCCAGGTGGTGTTGTGCCATCCCCAGATTGATCGTCGGGCCCACCAGAATTCCGTCCTCCTCACCGACGCGTTCTGCAATCACCGTGGGGCAGATGCAATCAGTGCCGATCAACCCCGTGGGGCCATGCTGCTCGGTGGAACCTATCGGAATGATGATGCCTTTGGAGTGTTTCAGGTAGCTTTCCACTTCTTTCCAGGTCATCATATGCAGCTTCATATCCGTTCCCCTAATCTGTCGTGTTATCCGGCCCATTATACCGGGTTCTTCGTCATGACATCGAAGGAATGATTATACTTACCGGGCAGATCGATGGCCGTGAATGAGGGATTGGCTGCCGGGGCACTAAGTAGCCACTGACAGGGTATCCCGGAGTGTTGATCAGGTTTCAGGCCCCTGGCCTTCACAACCCGATTTTCGGTGGTGGATTCACAGCTGGGATAATCAGAAGTTACCTGGGTGGTACTGCTTTATCGTCCCCAGGTTTGTCAATCACCCCCAGTTTTTCAAAAGACTGACTGCGCATCCCGGTCAGGAGGAGATCACCATCAGGTGCTACACGGAATTCGCCGTAGCGTGCCTGTTCGTAGATCCGGGCTTTTCCCTCTTGAAAAAAAAATGCATTGGTGGCGAATTTTACGCGGCCATTGCGTATCCGGTACTTCAGAAACCGCTCGTCAGCAGAAAGTTTCTGCCCGTTTTTCAGACTCGAGAATCGGCCCACGGCATTCTGATCCAGGCTGACCACCACGACACTCTCCTTAAATTCGGAAGAGAGGTGGGTGCTTTCCGGATTCGGTTCCCGATTCCGCAACTGACTTCGAATGTCATTGCCTATCATAAAGTTGAGCTCCATGTAGTCGCCCTGCATGAGCGAGCGCGGGTCCACCGGCGCCAGTTCCAGAAGTACAACCTCGCCTTCGCTCAACAACTGTTCTTTTTCAAAAATGGAGATGTTGATCAGTCCCAATGCCATCAGTCCCGTTGCTGTGGCGATGATCACCTCTTTATTCATGGGATTGCATCTCCTGTGGAAATGCCCATCTCAGAACGATCCAGCGAGCCAGTAACAGGACCGATCCGGTGGCCGCCAGAATACCGGATTTCACCAGCAGGGTATCCTGCAGGTTGTAGTAGTAGGCTGAGATGTAAAACAGCAACACGATGATTCCCAGCCCGTTGAGCACCCTGTTGCTGCTTGCAAATCCGAGCAGCAAAATGGTGAATCCGGTGGCGATTCCCGGTGCTTCAAGGGAAGTCAGTGCCAGGACGGCGGTGGCAGCCAGCGTGGTCAGTCTTTGTTGCAGGGGCCAGCCCGAGCCCCTTCGGGAAATCAGGAACCCGACCAATGCGACCAATAGCAAGCCGGTGGCAGCATTGCCGGCCCAGAGCGGTAATACCATTTCGAAATCGTCAGTGTGATCGGCGAACAGTATCAGGGACTGGTCGATCCGGTATGGCCCATTCAACTGCACCAGTGCCAATGTAACGCCATAACCCATCGGTCGCAGTGGGGCTCTCCACCCTGTCAAGTGGAACTCATTCAGCCATACAAGAACAACGAAGACGGTCGCCAATACCAACACGATGAACGGACCCCCGTGGAGTGTCAGTGCCACTGAAAGGGCCATGGTAGCCAGGTAACCTGCCACCAGGCGTTGCATGAAATTGGGCATGACTGCTGTCACCAGCAACTGCAGTGCCGCTATCTGCCACCAGGGTGTGCTCCCCTCCCATCCCATCCACTCCACCAGGCCGAACATGATCAGGGCCTGACCCGTAAAGCTCAGGGCCAGACCAAACTGTTCATAAAAATCGTTGAGGGTTCTATGGAAAATGGCGGAGGCTGCCACCAGCCCACCGATACCAAGGGTAATCGAGGCAGTGCTGCTATCTAAAATAAACTCCATACCGAGTGCTACGAAACCCAATAGGAACAGGGCGGCTATCCAGCCGGAAACACCGAGTATCAGGCGTACATACCACGGCGAACCGGTTTCGGGCTTCGGCATTACCGTTCCTTCAAGCACCCCGGCCAGCTGTAGCTTTTTCCATAGGGACTCCGCTTTGTCGGTCACGAGGCGAACTCTCTATTGATGTGTTTCAGCCAGATGCCGGCAGCCGCGGACATTCCGATCACTGCCAGAGCGATAAGCAAAAAGCCTATCGGGTCCCCATCTTCGAGCAGAGCCCGGGTGAGCAGGGATGTGACAATGACAATCATTGAAAGGCATCCTCCGGCAAGCATGAAGAGGTCCTGGATTTGGTAGCGGTAGACATAATAGAGCCCGCCGATCCACAGTGGGTAAACTATGGATGCCACAATACTGATGTCCTGCCAGTCAAAGATTGTTTGAGTCATCAACAGGGTTACAGCGAATCCACCGGCTACAGCCAGCAGCCGGGTAGCCCAGCGCTGGTCAAGCCAGGTGCTGTGCCGTGCCCTGGTTTCCCAGATCGCCAATGCGAGGGTGTTGACAGCGAGCGTTAGATAAAGCTGTATCTCTGCACTGAATAACAGTCCCCAGATTTTTGGGAACACCGAGAAGAACAGCAGTAACGAGAGGTTGATCAGTGCTAACCAGACTACCCACAATGCAGGGAAACGCCCGACCAGTACCCAGGGCAGGATGAGCAGGGCCCAGCCAGCGAAGAGTTGCCAGGGGTCGGCGCCGGTCTGGTATGTTTGTCCGAACAGGGCGAGCAAGGCACCCAGCAGAATGGCTGCCAACATCAATGCGACCCTGCCTTTGATGTCGTCGCGGCCCAGTTTCCAGTAACCGGCGAGGGCTGCCACTATCAAACATTCCACCAAGGCAAACTTGGCAAAGCGTCCCATGGCGTCCCAGTTGTAGGCGAGAAAGAAAATCACCGAAAACGCCAGTGCCAGAATGCCTGACCAGAGCAGCAGGCGGTCGATAAAACGCCTCCAGGACTGGCTGTCGGGGTACAGTCCGCTTACTGACAATGCGCGGTCGATACGATTTCGGGGGATTCTTCCGCTTTCGGCCCAGTCCAGGAGGAGAGATCGCTTGCTGCCCATAGAATCAGCCTAGCCTGTCATTCCCCAACTGGCAAGCCGGAACCCGTTCTTATCGCTGTCTGGCATCAAGGTTGCATGTCTGCGATTTGTGCACTGAGTGCTTCGAATTCATGCTGCATCTGCAGGTTTTCGAAGGGAATCAGTTCGGGGGCCTGCAATGCCATGATCTCAGCAAACAGGCGACGGTTCTCGCTCATCTGACTGGCCAGGTCGGCAGAAACCGAAACGGTTTCAAAAGTGTTGACCGCCAGTTCGTGATTCTTTCGAACTTTCCTGTGTGCCTGCTGGATTTTCTTCAGGTCGATGGTCAGTATCCGTGCATAGAGGTCGGCAACGTCCAGTGTGTATCGCTGTGCTTTGAGGTTGCGCTGGTAGAGGTCGCGATGTGCTCCGGTGGCGTTCTTATAGAGCTGATTCGTTTTTACGATCAACGCGGCATTCTGGTCTTTAATCCGGTGGGTGTTGGTGATGTAAACCTGCTGTAACCGGTCAATGTAGCGTTCCTGAATGTAGAGTTGCAGTTCAAGCAGTGCGACATGAAAGCCGTAGTATTTTTTTGCTATTGCCAGGTTTTCACCGCTGGCTGCTGTGGTTTCCGAGAACTGACTGGTCATTTCCGAAACGACTGAAAATACCGTGGTCATCGATAGTATGTCTTCGGCATCGACCCGGGACAAGAGTACGTTGACCTGTCCTTCACTGAGCGAAAGGCCGTAGCCGGCGAGGCGGGTCCTGACCTGGTTGACCAGATCACCCCGGGACTGCTGGTACTCCTGGATCTCCCGGGTTGACTGGTCGGCCTGTTCGAGTAGCCCGGACTTTGTCTCTCCTGTGGCAAGCATGGCTTTGGCTTTCAACGCCGTCACCTGCAGCTCGGCTGCCCGGATTCGTTCTTTCAGGATCACCAGCTTTTCCCGGTCCCGGACAATTTCCGGATCGTTCATCAGTCCTGCGATCTTCTGCAGTATAGCGTCGATCTTTTCATCGTAGTCGGCTTTGGTTTTGGTGAAAAAAGCTGACTCGGGTGCCTGCTGCTGTGCCATTCTGAGGTCGGAGTAGTCCTCGAAAAGCCCGAGCGCGTCATCCCAGATGACCAGGGCACGTTCCCGTGGGATGTCGATAACCGGGGTTTGAGCGGGTGGCGGGGAATTAACCGACTCGAGGGTGGCTTCATAGCCATCTTTAATCGCTCGGCTTGCCTTGTCGTAGTAGAGCGAGGTTGCTTTCCTGGTATCGCTCCAACCCTCCTCCAGGGTGCTTTTCCAGTCGGCGGGGGCGTTGCCGGAAAACAGCAGGGATAAAACCAGAGCCAGCCTTTTCAGCATGTACTTCTCCAAGAAAAATTCTGAACGGAATTAACTGCCGATGCGGCAGGCTAAAGCTACTCGCCAGGTAATTACCGGGTGTCAGCGGGAGCATCTCGGGTGCATACCTTCGATGACAATGCTGACGGCCCAATCGTCTGTCGGATCTGGCTACGTCACGGTACCATAACAGACAGATACATATTTTCCCTGAATACCGGAAAAAAACCAGTGCTAATTCCCCGGGGTGCACCTGGCGAGGAATAACTGTTGATTCTGTACCCCCCTGCGGTCGGCAATCAACATCCCGTGCTATTGGTGAAGCACTTATCGGACGGGAAGGCAGAAGGAGTGCTGCAGGTGTGCACGGTCGATTTGCCACCTTTTATCAGCAAAAGGAGTCTTTCGCCGATTGACCCGACAGCAATGACAGAATGCGGTTGTTACTCTGTGCTGGTACCGGTGGAGACAGGTATATTGTTCCTGATTTGATCAGAATATGGACTGTGGTGCACTATTGCTGGAAACTGTACGGACTAAATACATGTGGTAAAAACCGATTTGGATAGGATGATGAGAAGTGCCTGGAGAGGCGGCTGGTATTCAGGAGTTCAACTGTAAGTGAAACAAAGAATCATAATACATGCCGGTCCGGGAAAAACTGGCTCATCGGCTATTCAGTATTGGATGAAAACCAACCGTGAAAATTTGAGCGATGTCGGTGTGTACTACCCGGATCACAGGGTTAATCAATGCGGTATAAGCAGCGGTAATATTGAATCTGTTTTTACGGCAGATACCTCGAGTGGATGGCGGATCGATCAGCTTAAAATTTCAGCCCTTTTAGACGAGTTTTATCGTGGCCCTCATCATACATTGCTGCTTTCGTCTGAGTATTTTTATCGCCAGATTCCACTGTTGAATCAGGCTTTTCCTGCAGCCGAGTTCGTCGTCTATATCCGGCATCCTCTGGAGCAGCGGGAGTCGGGGTACAATCAGGGAATAAAGCGCCACGGCACCACGATACTGTTTGAGCCGTCACGACGTCCACGTTTCGCCGATCTGGATTTTCTTCGGCATATAATCGAAGAGGAGGAGAAAACCCGGCTCATATTGCGCCCATACGGCCCCGAACTTTTTGCCGGCGGTTCCATCATAGCGGATTTCCTGAGTCTGCTGGATGTCGGGTTATCCGTGGAGCAGCCGCCGCAGATTAATTTTTCCTACAGTTTCGAGGCATTGGAGTTCAAACGTCATGCCAACCATTTTCCTCTGGGCGGCCTGTCTGGGGATCTGGACAAGCTGTTGCAGGACTGTCCACTAGGTCAGCGTGTGTATTCGTTGCTGGAGCCTGAAAGGTTCAAGGAAACGACCAGGTATCTGTTACCTCAAATAGAGGAATTTATTCGCATTGAAAAACAGAAGCAGCTGCAGCCTTACTTTGATCATGTAGCGAATTCCAGGCAAAAGCCCTGGCGTCGGCAGATAGTGTGCAGAAAGGATTTGCAGATGATTGCAGACTATGTGGCTGACCGCGCACCGGATGTACATAAGAAATTGCAGCATCTGGCACAAGAGTATCGGAGCCTGCCTTTACCCAATCCGGAGTATTATGATTGTTTCGGTATAGAGCCGGTCCTGTACAACGATTCGATTGAAGCAGAGCGGACGACTGAATTGTGTCGCCAGCTTTTCAAAGATAGTGAGCAACACAAAACAAGATTTTTTCGACTGCTGTTATCGTACCTGGAGGAAAACAATTTGTCGGATGCAGCTGAGCATTTCAGTGAGGCAGCCTTTTCGATGTATCCCGAAAACGAGTTTGTTCGCGAAAAAGTCAATAGTTATCGGGTACAGTCGTTGCGAAACGACAGCAACGGACGACAACGGAGCAATCGGTTGCGGTGTTTTCTAAAGGCGGTTAAAGAACTTTTTCGTCGTTGAGCTTTTCGAAAACCATGGTCTGAATCGGGAGACTTCCGATGTTTCGCGGGAAGAAGGTTTCAGTTCGATACGCTGCCGGGGGTGGGTAAACGGTATTGGAACCGTCGTTCGGAAGTCGGCGGGGGAGCGATCAAAGGATGCACTGCCCCTGAACAGCAGTATCATACAGTGTTCTGAATCTCTCGTTCGGCTCCATGGGGGGGCTTCCGGTCGTGCATGCCGATCCCCGGTATCAGCGGTCGGTCGAATTCTCTATTGTGGTATTGTTGTGGCGTTCGGGGAGGGCACGCTTCGAAAGGTGTCTTGTATGCGAGAATGAGCCGTTGTTGTCCGATACGGCTCGAACCGTGAAAACAGACAGGATTTGATACAGCAACCCATATGCACACTCAGTCTACGAGCACCCGGCAGAATTCTTCAGGTTCCGCGCTGGAGGTTTTCTTAGCTTTTCTCAAGCTTGGATTAACCTCTTTCGGTGGGCCGATAGCCCACATAGGCTATTTCCATCGTGAATTGATCGAGCGCCGTAAATGGCTGAGCGAAAGTGAATACGCACAGCTGCTGGGGTTATGTCAGTTTATACCGGGACCGGCAAGCAGCCAGCTGGGATTCGTTATCGGCTTGATGCGAGGTGGCTGGGCCGGTGCTGTTGCCGCTTTCATTGCGTTCACGCTCCCGTCCGCGTTGTTGCTGTTCGGGTTTGCCGCATTGCTTCCCCAGATATCCGGCACGGTGGGCGATGCAGCGATTCACGGACTCAAGCTCGTTGCCCTGGCAGTGGTTGCCCATGGGGTGCTTGGTATGACCCGACAGCTGTGTCCTGACAGCCAACGCGCTACGATTGCCATGTTCGCGGCAGTCGCTGTATTGATTGTCGGGCAGGCATGGGTGCAACTGTTGGTGGTTCTGGTGGGTGGGGTTGCCGGCCTGGTGTTGTGCCGAAAGGTGCTGCCTGTTGCCGCCGACAGCTTGACACTGGGTTATGGCACGACCCTTGGCTGGGTATTGATAGGCGCTTTCGTTCTGTTGCTGATTGGGTTGCCCCTGATTCTCCCCCTGGGTGGCAGTCTGCTCGCGGTTTTCGAAGGGTTTTATCGGGCCGGGGCACTGGTGTTCGGTGGTGGCCATGTGGTTCTGCCCCTACTGGAAGAGACCGTCGTTAATCCGGGCTGGGTTTCCCAGGATGAGTTTCTTGCCGGTTATGGTGCCGCTCAGGCAGTACCTGGGCCAATGTTCACCCTTGCCGCCTATCTGGGAGCGCGCCTGCCCGGCAGCGATGGAGGTGCTGTCGGTTCGATGATTGCACTGAGTGCAGTGTTTCTGCCGGGCTTTCTACTCGTGGCCGGTGTTCTCCCTTTGTGGCGCTCTATCATGAGCCGTCCCATTGCAGCCCGAGCCATTGCAGGTATCAATGCGGCTGTGGTGGGTATTCTTGGTGCGGCCCTTTATGATCCGGTCTGGACAAGCGCCGTACTGGGGCCAGTGGACGTTGCCATCGCCCTGGTGGGTTTCGGGCTGCTCGCGTCATGGCGTGTGTCCGCACTCCTGGTAGTGGTCTGGTGTATTGCTGCCAGTATAGCCAGTGCGGTATTGCTGTAAGGTTGTTCGATAGTAACTGCTCACTCCCCAGAGATTACCCCCCCATGGGGTGTGAGCAGATACCTCAGATACTGAGTCGGAACTCCGGGGTCAGGCCCCTTCAGGCGTCTCAGGTGTCTAAAGAATATACATCGGTGGATTTGCTTCTGATGGACTCAGGGGCGCCCCTGTCCCGGCGGCCGTTTTCGCCGGCAGCACGGCGCTTGTACCCAGCCCCCCCCGGAGTCAAATTCCCACCCTCAGATAGGGACCAGTTTTTCGGTTGTATTGCAAAAAAGTAAATTTATCAACTAGTAACAGTTTTTATTCTGTGTGCTCCTACGATTGTTCGGTGCTAGTGAAGAGTGAAACCACCAGGAGAGGGAATACCAATCCCCACGGTTCTGCTATAGTTGGGGGAGCACTCACCTGGTTATCAGGAGGCTCAGGCATGGTTGACCGTAAAGAGTATTTTTCCAAAGTCCACCACTACGATTGTCCCCGTTTGAAGGGGGCGGTAGAATTCAAGGTCGCGTACGTTCGGGTGCATACCAGAGGGGATTTTCCAGAGAATTTCCAGATCATTGATCACCCGTCGCCGAAAAAATGCTCGAAAGCGCTCAAATGCGGTGTTGCCACCAAGAAGAAACACTCGGTTTCCTGGGACTGGTCCGATTGCGAATATGCCAAGATGCTGAAAGTGCATTGACGGCCTCGTAAAGCAAGCTGTCTTGCCGATCAGTCCATTTGACCGGCCCTGATAAGAGCTGGCGTGTGGAGTCGAGCGCCGGAGGGCAGATTGTGCCTGTTGCTTTGGTTAAAGATGCAGGTCATCCGCGCGATATCATTAGACAGACAAGGGTCTGATTTCAGTTTGACCGCCGGTCTTCGGTAAGATCCATGCCGTTCAGACAATGACCCGGAATGAATCCAATGCGGAGATCGATGTGAAAAAGCTATTAACCCTGACAGTCATTCTTCTGGTGTTGATCGCCGGGGTTCCCTGGGGGCTCTATGGATTGGGAATGAAGAATATGACTCAATCTCCGATTCCCCCGGGACGGCTGGTCTACAGTCAGATGGAAGAAAACAGGGTATGGAAGGCACGCCGGGAATCTCTCCCTTCCACCCTACGTTCGATTACGCCCTGGCATTTTTATCATTTGCTCTGGTGTTCCAGAAACGATCGCGATCTGGAAGACTTCCTTACCTGCGGTAATTTGTATCCCGGGCTTCGGGCTGCCGCCTATGCTGCGAAGTACCACCTGAGAAACCACATGGAGCGTGATGGTGTAATCTGGCGTTACCTCTCCCGTACGGCGCTGGCGATCCACATATCCGGTGCCTGGACCAAAGATGAGCTGATGGCCTACCTGGTGGGGATTCACCGTTCAGGTTACGTAGGGGAATAGGCACCTGTCCGACTCAGGTCCGGAGCAGTGACCGAATACCCGATGCAGGTATCGTGAATATCAGTTCCAGCTGCTGCCTACCGCCAGATAAATGACGGTATCATCCGGGCCTCGCGCGATATCCAGGCCCATTCGCATGCCGTATCGGCGGGCCACCAGGTAGCGGAAACCACCTCCACCGGCGATGATACTGTCATTGTTATCGATATTGCTGACGCTGTCGGCCGCCCAGCCACTGCCGATAAACCCGACCAGGCTCCAGCGTGGGTCGATATCCCACCGGGCTTCAACTTCGGCTACCACTACATCCTCTCCCTGATGCCTGAGTGCTGGCACCCCGCGCATTTCGATGTAGGGTGCGTCATAAAAAGGTACGTCACCGCTGGTAAAATCACCTTCGAGTCGCAGGCCCAGTACCACATCGGATACGGGCCAGTAGGAGTAATTCGACAGCTTGGTTTTGGTATAGTTGAAATCTCCACCAAAAGCCCGGTTGTAGAACACAGGTTCGAATTTCGCGTAGTGGCCGCTGCTGGGTGACATGATATTGTCCCGGGAGTCGTATTTGACGATTAACCCGAGCCCTCCCGTGCTGGAGTCGAACTGATCGTCGGAAACACCGGGTACCTGGTCCTGGAGTTTGAATTTGACGTCGCTGCTGAGAAAGGAGTAGCGCCCGCCTACAAAAAAATTGCTCTTTTTTACCCGGAATATCAGCTCCTGCATCAGAAAGAAGCCCTGAATATTAAAGTTCAGACCCACTTCCCGTGGCGTGATACTCGATTCCACGCCGTAAAATCGTAGGTTGAAATCTCCGTAACCCACGATACCTGTATAGCGAATCGTATCCTTTTTCCAGCTGGCGATATGGCCTCCGCCGAGCAGCCAGCTGTCGTTCTCCGTATAGGCGCCGGCAACAAAGGAGACGCTGGGGGGAAGGTGCAGCATTGCATTGGGGTCATCCTCTGCTTTGCTCTCCTCATCCTTGGGGTCATGGAGAAAGGCGACAGCCAGCCCACCGCCGTAACCTACCGCCGGGTCTGAAATGATCAGCGGAATGGGAAGAAACCCGGATCTTCCCGCCAGCCACTGACTCACATCGAACTTGCCGTTCACTGGATCGATAAACTTTCCGAAAAAAGCCCCAGCCGTTACTGCACTCGGGCCGCAGACCAGGAGGGAGGTCAGCAACAGGCTGTTTATGTGAAGATTCAATGAACGGGAGGTGTTTCGCATATCCAGAACTCCGTTAACCTGATATTCGCCAGCTCACTGAATCCGTCACAATGGTATCGACGGATTACCGAGCTTTCATCTGCACAACGGCCGGCCGTTATAGTGCAATAGTAACTGCTCACCCCCAGAGAT
>JAAELC010000003.1 GCA_024227135.1 Gammaproteobacteria bacterium | reverse complement strand
CGATAATTCCAGCGCGGTAGAGGCCCGTTATAACTGGTGGGGTGATGATGCGACCTCCCAGATGAAAGGCGGCAATAATCCAAAGAACATAAACAGGATTTACGATATTTTCGATAACGGCAGCAGAGGCAGTATTGACTACAGCCAGTGGCTGAATTCCGCTCATGCTCTGAGCGCTGAACCTCTCTCCAATATCATAGAGCCGATCGATGGCCTGGAGTCTAAAGGTGGTGTCATTACCATACGTGGCATCGCTTCGCTCTCTGCAGGTATCGACTCTGTAGAGGTTTCTCTTGATAACGGCCAGAGTTGGTCAACAGCCAGCGGAAAAACCCGGTGGAGTTATAGCTGGGAGAACCCTGCTGACGGAAATTATACAATCAGGTCAAGAGTAGTTGATCTTGATGGTAATATCGAAACACCGGGAACTGGGAATAATGTTTTTATCGACTCTACCCTGCCGACCACGTCAGGTACCCTCAACGGTGATGAAAACTGGTCTGGAGCAATAGTTCTGACAGGCGATGTAACTGTCCCTGAGCATATCACCCTAAATATTGCTGCCGGAACCACCATTAAGTTTCAGGTTCTTTCGGACGACAAATATTCGGGGGCCAACACTTCCAGAAGCGAACTGATCATAAAAGGCTCCCTGACAGCAATAGGCAATGCTGGCTCTCCAATACTCTTTACCTCCAGTTCCTCAACGCCAGCCAAGGCGGACTGGGGAGGAATTCGTGTAATTAACCGGGGAACTCTCAACCTCGCCTTTGCAACGATTGAACACGCCACCAACGGAGTTGATTATAGCTTGAGTTCCGGCCTCGGGGAAATGTCAGTAAGTAACTGTCTGCTCCGAAATATGAGTGG
>JAAELC010000002.1 GCA_024227135.1 Gammaproteobacteria bacterium | reverse complement strand
TCAACATTGAAATGAATGAGTACTGGCGTCAGCAGAAAACTGCACACCACTTGATTCAAGGATGGAATGGGCTCAAAGTTTTCGGTGAGATGAGGTCCAAGAAGCAGTGGAAACCCGTTTTTAGTGAAAGCTATAAAAGGCAGTTGCAGTTGGATCTTTTTGAGGGAGTTTACGGTTCCCATAGGATCGGTTCGACAGGAACGGTAACAGTTCAGGGATCAAGTGAGCGAGCAGCCCCACCGGAAGGAAACCTTAAGAAAGTCGGAGAGGACAGAGGAAACTCGCTAATGGAGAATCAGGTCACGAATGAGTATTACGGTAATCAAGGAAAGGGCTTGTTTGTACGTTTCAAGACGAGGAGAGATCCGGCGACAGGCAGGGAGTATCAGATGAAGAAAGTCCGTGACGTGGAGGCTAGTACCAAACCCATCCCAAACTCAAAGACGGGAAATATCAAAATGTGCCTCGCTTACCACATCAAGGGCATGTGCAACATCAAGTGCCCCCGATCAGCTGACCATACCTATTATACGAACGAGGAGTACAAGCCCTTGTTGGCTTGGTGCGAGGAATGCTACCCGGCGGGCTCAGATGAATGAGTCCTAGGCGTGGAGAAAACAAGTCAATTAAAGTTAGATACACCTTTGGGAAATTCTACTCTCCTGTCGCCACTCCAACACAATAGTAATTCGACACAACCACAACCACCATCACCCCCCACCCACTCCAAGGGTAAGCGGGCGCTGCCGGCTGGTTCACAGCCACCTTCCAAGCGCACCAATGCTAATCTCCCCAGTAGTGTGACATCGGAGGAACTAGGTGAGTTGATACGTCGTGATGTTGAATTGATAACTCGTGTTGGTTGGCAAGCATTTGTCAAACAACGACGGGGCAGAGGAGATTTTGCCACTCTCGACAACGTCAACCACCCAGCCCGCCGCCTATTGAGGAAACTCAAGCACCAAGGCGCACCTGTCAAGTTCACTACGCCCCCTTGGACAACCGAACAAATCGATAATGCCGTCCGTCGCGGCCCCCACAAGTCATGTGCTGAGCACATTGACTTTCTAGACGAAGAATTCACCGACATGATCAAGAAGCAGCAATGGACCTTGCTCCCTTTGTCCGTTGCCAAGCAGCTGGTAGGTCTCAGAGTATCACCACCGGGCGTGGTGCCACAACGAGACCGTCGCCCCCGCTGGATATGTGACTACACATGGTCGGGTGTCAACCAGGACACTATCAAGTTAGCGCCTAAGGAGGCCATGCAGTTTGGAAATTGTTTTGAGCGAGTCTTGAGGGAGATTTTGATAGCCGATCCCAAGTATGGTCCGGTCTTCCTGAACAAAACAGATCTCAGTGATGGTTTCTACAGAGAGTGTCTGAACCCCGATGATATCCCCAAGCTCGGTGTTATCTATCCCTCTCGACCTGGTCAATCTGAGCCCCTCATTGCATTCCCATTGGTCCTGCCAATGGGATGGGCCGAAAGCCCCCCATGGTTCTGTGCTGCCACTGAAACTGCGGCAGACATGGCGAATACGCGCTTGCAAGATGAGGATCATTCCCCAGCAGAGCACCATTTGGATGACCTGGCCGCTACAATCCCTTCGGACCCTGCCGTACCCATCACCACTTCCACCACTGCAAGTGCTGTCAAAGTACCCACTGCGAGAGATCCGTGCCTGCAGCAAGCCTCCACCAAGCCCCTGCAATATGTAGATATTTTTGTGGATGATTTTATATCTGCAGCACAAAAGCCATTCCTCCGCAGGGTCCGACGGGTCCTGTTACGTGCCATCGATGATGTCTTCCGACCAAATGATGCTGATGACTCGGAGCACCGCAGGGAACCAGTTTCGATGAAGAAGCTCTTGAAGGGTGACTGTTCTTGGAGTACTGTCAAGCTCATCTTAGGCTGGATTGTCGACACTGTCAACATGACTATCCAACTCCCCCCTCACCGGGTGGAACGCCTTTGGGAAATCCTCAACAGCATTCCTCGACGTCAGAAAAGGACAACCGTCAAAAAGTGGCACAAAGTTCTTGGGGAACTTCGTTCCATGGCCATTGCCCTCCCTGGTTCACGCAGCATGTTTGGACGCCTTCAGAATGCACTCAAATTAGATGGCACTTCGCGGATAGCACTCAACAAAGGTGTGCATCAGGCCCTCGATGACTTCAGATGGATAGCAAAGGATCTGACTGACCGACCCGCCCGGATCCAAGAGGTTGTCCCCCTGTTTCCTGGTGCGGAAGGTGATCATGATGCATCTGGGGCGGGAGCTGGAGGTGTTTGGTTCCCCGCTGAC
>JAAELC010000001.1 GCA_024227135.1 Gammaproteobacteria bacterium | reverse complement strand
GGAATTCCCGAGATATCTCCTGCGCAGCCAGGACCCAAGGGGTGAGCCCAACTGCTCCAGGCACGACGGTCAATCAATTTCGTGGGGATTAGATCACAGCATGTTCACCTTTCCAATAACAGCCGGAGAAAGTGATGAGAGAGGTGCGATGATTCAAAGCGGATAGACCCATTCAGCATGCCAGACCGCTACCGAAATACTGCCCACCAATGCCTGGCCGTTCAGTCAGATGAAATACAGCAGGGTCAGATTGCTAATCGCTCTTGAATCCAGCCTCCCGGTGCGCACCGTCGCAGAAAGGTTTATTTTTCGAGGCGCCACAGCGACACAAAGCGACATTAGTGCCGCTCCAGGCCTTTCGACCGCTCCCAGCGCATATCGTGAGATTACCTGAAAACAGCAGCGGACCATCCTGCAGCGGCGTGATCTTCAATTTGCCCGAGTCTCCGGCTTTCCCGTCTCCCGTTTCACCCACGGCGCCATAATCTTCGAATCCCACCTTCACATGGCTGTTGTCACAGAAAGGCTTGTTGGCGGAGTGACCGCAGCGACAAAGTGCTGCTCGAAACCGCACACCGGGCTTTTCCCCGTCGACACCGTCAATTTCCAGATCCCCTCGAACGAACAGCGGCCCATTGCCGGCCACCACGGCAGTGTTTTCCCAGTCTGCTACCCCTTGCTCATCCCCTTTGCTGTCGTAATACAAGGCACCGCTTGGACATCGGTCCACCACATCAGCGACTGAATCGACTGTGGTGAGATCAGGCTGGCACCAGGGATCCCGTCCCATGATGAAGAGATCACCCTTGGCCTGTACGCACTCTCCTACGTGAATGCACAACTGCTTATCCCAGCAAACCTTTACCTTTTCGCCGGAAAACTCATACACCTTTGATTCAGCCATTCATTTCTCCTAAAAATAAAGGTTCATCCCTTCCATTTAAGTCTCTCGCCAGCTTATTTCGAAAAGTGTCGCTGAAGACAGCTGAGCGCGCCCTGGTACCGATCCCGGCATTATCATCACATTCCCGGATGACATGCTCTGCCTAAGCATAAGGCAAACCATCCCGAACTGGTATGCCATTTACCCATTGGAAAAAAGAGAGTCTATCCGGATATAACCAAAAAAGTGTATAAGTCGTGCCCTCCCCCTCCCTGGTACTCTGGAACATCCGGGCAACCGCACTCCTGGCTTGTTTTCCTTGACTGATCATCAGAAACAGGATTGGCACTCCTGATTCAGGCAGACTGATCAAATCATTCTGGGTAAGCCCCTTTTTTTGTATACTCTCCACTTGTCGAAACCGGTGTGTGATCAAAACGAACCCAGGAGCTGACCGGATTGTCCTCCCGGCTCCGTTGACGGCCCACTTCCCCGCGCTCCCGAAATTGAATACACAGCAGGGGAGCGATACAGAACCACCTTGAGTGCACCGTGAACCAGCAGGGTTGGAGCCGGGGAGTCCGGCATGAGCAGGAATGGTGAACTGGATCCCGTTCGTGGCATACCTGGAGCAGACAGGAAGGCGCAGGTAAGGCGCGATCCGCCACTCCGGCCAATCAATCTGAGGTGTATTCGTAAACCTACCCGTTCAGTTACTTTGGATAATCAGATGACCATTTTGCAGTCACAAACCTTTTTACGGTGTTTCCCGGTCCTTGTGGCCCTCATATTTTGTCTGGGTACTTCCGGTGTGGTTTTCGGTCAGACATTGGATGTGACCAACGAGACCCCATTGGACAAAGACACCCTGGATACCCTCGAGTCTTTCTCCAAAATCAGGCTCAGCCTGTTGATGGATATCAAAGCGCTGAACGAGCAGATCGGTAATGCCCAGTCGGAAGTGGAAAAAGAGCGTCTGCTCAAGGAGATGGGGCGTCTGAGAGCAGATTTGCGCGCCGCAAAACAGAATTTTGAAAATATTGCCGCCGGTATCGATATTTCCAACCTGCGCACCCAGGAACAGCAGGTTTTCGATCTGCAGAAGGAGATACTGGCACTGTTGAGACCGGCACTGGACGAAATGAAGGAGATGACCTCCCATGTCCGGCAGAAGTCCGACCTGAAAGAGAAAATTGCCTACTATGAAGAAAGGCTGCCGGTTCTTGAGCAGGCCATCGAGAACATCAGCCGCATCCAGGAGGACAGTGACAATACCCCTTATGCCGAATCACTGAATGAAACAGCTGCCGCATGGAAAAAACAGTACACTTTCATGCAGACAGACCTGCAGGCATTGAATCTGCAACTCGACAAATTGTTAGCGTCCGAGGTATCCATCACGGAGGCTTCTCAAAGCTATCTGAAAACTTTCTTTCAGAAACGGGGGCTCTTTCTGACAGAGGCTATTCTGGTCGTGCTGGGGATTATCCTGCTGTCCCGGTTCAGCCGCTCACTGATGCATCGCTTTATGCCGGGGTTCCGTAAGAAACATCGCAGTTTTCGTATCCGCCTTCTGGAACTCGCCCACCGCATTGTTACCACACTCTTGCTGATTCTTGGCCCCATGGTCGTGTTCTACATAGCGGAAGACTGGGTACTTTTCAGCCTGGGAATTCTCCTGCTCCTGGGCATTGGCTGGACCCTGCGGCAGGCTCTGCCCCGCTATTGGCACCAGATTCAACTGTTTTTGAATATCGGATCGGTTCGGGAAGGGGAACGGATTTTCATGGAAGGCCTGCCCTGGATGGTGGAGCAGATCAATGTCTACTGCACCCTGATCAACCCAACGGCCGGAATCAGTCAGCGGGTGCCCATCGATGAGATGGTGGACCTGAAATCCCGCCCCTGCAGACCGGAAGAGCCCTGGTTTCCCTGTAAGAAGGATGACTGGGTGATTCTCAGTGACGGTGTGCGGGGAAAAGTGACAGGAATCTCCCATGAACTGGTATCCCTGGTAGAGCGTGGTGGTGCCCAGCTCACCTATCAGACCAGTGATTTTCTCGCCAACTCGCCACGAAACCTGGCGACTAATTTCCGGATCAAGGAAATCCTGGGTATCAGCTATACCCTGCAAGAGCACAGTACCCAGTCGATTCCCGGGATTCTGGACCGGTACATTCAACAGCGGCTGGCTCAGGAGGGGTATAGCGACGATTTACTCAATCTCCGGGTAGAGTTTGCCCAGGCAAACAGTTCATCCCTGGACCTGGTGGTCATCGCGGACTTCAGAGGTGAACTCGGACCACTGTACAACCGTCTGCGCAGAGCCATACAACGCTGGTGTGTTGACGCCAGTACAGAGAATGACTGGGAGATTCCATTCCCGCAGATGACCCTGCACGGCTCAGTCGCCTCGGCCGGTCAAAGCGAGGGCTGAGTATCCCACGTCACCGATGGGAGGATTAGGGGATGCCGCATCCCGGGGGATGGGACATCCCTATCCCCACCCGATGGCACTAATCCGGCATCTTCCTGTCAATACGGAAAGAAGATGGCAATCCGGAATGGAGCAACGATCAACCGAAAATTCTTCAGACCTGCCGGGGGGAAGTCAGCAATACCGTGTCAGGTGCCTTCGTTATCAATTTGTGAAGTTTTCGTGATCGGGGGTTGAATCTACCCGGTTAACATCGGTTCTTAACGATTCAGGACAAATTCAGAAAATCATCATGAAACGCTCACTACTCTTATCGGCTGCACTGGTTCTGGTAACACTGGCCACCGTCAGTGCCTTGACTACCGCCGGGGACCCGGCAAATCAGCAGCCTGCAGCCAATCTGGAACAATCGGCAACATACCCCCGGCCGGACAACGAGATACTGAAACAGCAGCTGACCCCGATGCAGTACAAGGTCACACAGGAAGAAGGGACGGAGCCGCCGTTCCAGAACGTCTACTGGAACGAAAAACGGGAAGGAATTTACGTTGACATCGTCAGCGGTGAACCCCTGTTCTCATCCAGGGACAAGTACAAGTCGGGTACCGGCTGGCCCAGTTTTGTTCGACCGCTGGTCAAGGACAACGTGGTGGAGAAAGTCGACTACAAGATGTTTTTTCCCCGAACAGAAGTCCGCAGTCGTCACGGAGACTCCCATCTGGGTCATGTTTTCAACGATGGTCCGCAGCCTACGGGGCAGCGATACTGCATCAATTCCGCATCCCTGCGGTTCGTCCCCGTGGAAAAGATGGACCAGGAGGGTTACGGCGAATGGAAACAGGCGTTGCGCTGAACCCCATCGGCTCCGGGTCGATCCGCAGATCGGTCAGACCAGGAGCCGTTTCCGGACCAGTGCGACCGAGATATAGAAGCCGACGAAGCCATAGAGTCCAAGCACGCCGATATGCAGCAGTGGCATAGTCAGCTCCCCACCCGCAACCAAAGGGCGTGTCAAGGCTACGGCATGGGTCAGGGGCAGCAGCTGTACCGCTGCCTGAGCCAGCTCAGGTAGACTGTCGATGGGGTAGAAGACGCCGCACAGGATAAACATCGGCGTGATTGCCAGAACGAAGTAATAGTTGAAAAAATCGTAGTTGGTTGCGAACGCGCTCATCACCATGGCCATACCCGCAAAGCACAGGCCAATAAGAAACACCACCGGTAACACCCACAGGGCCTGCCAGCCGCTGACTACGCCCAGCATGGAAGCGACCAGCAATATCGCTATACCGCTGAAGAGGCTCTTGGTACCGCACCAGAGCATCTCTCCGGCCAGAATATCATCCACTTCCAGCGGTGTTGCCATGATTGCCTCGTAGGTGCGCTGGGGGTCCATGCGTGTATAGACCGAATACATGCCTTCGAAGGTTGCTGTAGTCATCGCCGACGAAGCGATGATGCCCGAGGCAAGAAATGCGAGATAGGGCATTCCGGACATCTCCCCCACAAAATGCCCCAGCCCGAAACCCAGACCCAGCAGGTAGAGCGTCGGCTCCCCGAAATTCATCAGGACAGCCGGGCCTATCAGCTTTCTCCAAACCTGAATATTCCGTTTCCAGACAGCAATAGCGTCGATTCTGATCCTGGGTGGCTGCCAGTAGTTCACCTTTTTCAGTCCCTCAGTTCCCGCCCGGTCAGCTTTAGGAACACATCTTCCAGTCCAGCCGGTCGATGCATGAATGTCAGCCCCTCCGCCTGCTTCAGCTCACTGACGAACGGTGCGGAATCGTCGGTGTAGCAATAGAGGCTGGAACCTAGTCGTTCCACCCGGCAACCGTGTCGTAGCGCCACATCCCCCAGGGGTCTGGAGCGTTCACCCCGGAGTTCAATGACTTCCGGCTCAACATGACAGGAAATAAGAGCCGCCGGTTGACCCTGAGCGAGTATGCGGCCTTGATCCATGATAACCAGCTCATCGCAAAGTCTCTCTGCCTCTTCCATGTAGTGAGTGGTCAGCACCAGGGTGGTCCCCTGTTCTTTGAGATCGTTGAGCCTGGACCAGATGACATGGCGCGCCTGAGGATCGAGTCCTGTGGTTGGTTCGTCCAGAACCACCATTTCCGGTTGATTGATCAAGGCCCGGGCAATCACCAGCCGACGCTTCATCCCCCCCGACAGGGTATGGATTTTCGAATCCCGGCGTCCCTGGAGCGCTGCAAAATCCAGCAGTGCTTCCAGGCGATCCCCCACGACTGCCGGTTTCAATCCGAAATAGCTTGCGTAGGTTTTCAGGTTTTCGATGACCGTAAAATCCGGATCCAGGTTATCTGCCTGGGGCACCACACCGGTGCGTGCCCGAATCTGCCGGGCCTGCTCCGAGACCTGGAGTCCGTAGACCTCCAGGGAACCACTCATCTGGGGCGACAGCCCGAGCATCATTTTCAATGTGGTGGTCTTTCCGGCACCGTTGGGGCCAAGAAAGCCAAAGCAGCTTCCCCGGGGAATATCGAAATCCACGGCATCCACTGCCCGGTAAGCCCCAAACTGCTTCACCAGTCCGCGTGCGGAAACTATGTGCTCCAACCTGGCCCCCCCTGCTCACGAATACATGGGAAGGCTTTTGCGCAGCCGCAGCCAGCCCCGCAAAACCCGGTAAATCAGCCAGACCGTCAACACCACGAGCATGGGAAATCCGACAACAGCTCCCACCAGGCTGAAAATGGCCACCCAGGCGACAACCAGCCACACCAGCGCAAACCAGAACGTCCGAATCTGCCATTTGTAATGAGACTCAACCCAGGTATCCCTGGCATCACCGCGCCGGATATAGTTCAGGAGTACTGCAAATATCGAAGGCAGACTGCCGACAAAGCTGCCGATGATAGTCGGTGCCCCGGAAATCCCCAGAAAAATCGCAATGGCATGCAGGGCATAGACGATATGCGCCACTGTCACCGCGGAATTCAGGGTGGGGTCATTGTTCGTTATCGGTTGATTGGTCATGGGATATCCGGGCACCGCTGGATCAAATAATCCGTCATTAAGCTATGGGTATACCATCAACACAGGTCGGTCCGGTTGTAACGCTATCGGCACGAAGGTATTCTTGGACCCTCTCACTGACCATTGCCTGGCTTGGTTGTTCCCCTAAACCGTGTATTCGACGAGGATACCCATGATAGCACCTCGATCGCTTGATGAATCTTCACGATTCGTAAGCTCACCCCTGATTCGGGCCTTTGTGGTTCTGCTGCTGCTGGCCGTCGGCTTCATTGCCTTTGCCGACGAGGCAAAGGCCGCAGCGAACTCCCCAGACTGGCTGCAGCTGACCCTCGGTCTGTTTGGCGGACTGGCGTTATTCCTCGGCGGGCTCCAGCTGTTATCCGAAGGGATGAAAAAAGCAGCGGGCCAGGCCATGAAAAAGGTACTGGGCACGCTGACCACCAACCGTTTCATGGGAGCCATCACCGGGGCTTTTGTCACCGGCATACTCAATTCATCGACGGTGACCACCCTGCTCGTCGTGGGCTTTATCGGCGGCGGCATGATGACACTCGCCCAGTCAGTCGGCGTGATCATGGGTGCCAATATCGGCAGCACCGTCACCGCCCAGTTGCTGGCATTTAACCTGTCAGCCTACTCTCTCGGCCCGGTCGCCGTGGGCTTTTTCATGTTTTTCAGCGCCAAACGGGAAAAAGTCAAGTATTACGGCATGATGATCATGGGCATCGGGCTGGTATTCTACGGCATGGGGCTGATGAGCAGCGCCATGACACCGCTTCGCACCTTCGAACCCTTCCTGGATATCCTGAAGGGATTGGAAAACCCGGCGGCAGGCATTCTCGCCGGTGCGGTCTTCACAGCCATCGTCCAATCCTCCGCAGCCACGGTGGGTATTGCCATCGCCATGGCCAGTGAGGGATTGCTGGCCCTGCCGGCAGGGATTGCCCTGGCACTCGGTGCCAATAT